>NZ_WIWL01000177.1:0-55747 GCF_009600105.1 Pseudomonas sp. FSL R10-0056 | reverse complement strand
GCCATCTTGGCCTCCTGGCTTTAATGGCGGTGTATTTTACAGAAAATCGTATTTCTTGGGTTTACGTACAGAGCCTACGTCCGGTGTCCAAGCACGGCCCGTGATCGCTAGCTTGGTGTCATCGGTCAACCAGAGCTTTAAAAGCCCCCCTAAGCGCCCTTGGTCAGCATTAACTTTTGCGAGTTGATGCACGCACTGCGAGTCGATTGTTCCTTTAATGACGTACCCAAGGCTAAGGCGGCGGAGATATTCCGCCACAGTCAGGCTTGCTCGGGCTGCGTTTTCTTTAATCACTATTTCTTCGCTGGCCAAGACGGGAACTCTCAAGTGTTTGCCATGTTTCCTTGAGTTCGCTCGGGATCTATTCGATTGCATCAGATACTTCTCCTGTCGTAACGATGATGTTTTTCTCGCGGTAGCGAGATGCCTCGCAGAGCAAGAAAGCGTTGAGTGCCGCCAGGCGCGAATAAGAGATAGTGGAATTAGCTATCCGGCTTGCCGGTTGGCTAACTTCACCTGTCTTGCCCTGCACCTTAACGTTCTAAATCCGTTCTTCTGGCGTTCATCTTAAAGTCACAAAAGCGTTGTTATTAAGTAACCCTGCGTTGTTTTAGCGATAACTGATCGTTACTCAAAATAGAGCTGTTCATAAAAGTTTAGGCGCCTGCCTAACCCGAGCTCTGCCCCCCTAGTGTCAAAAGGTAGCTGCCTACGACTGCAATAGTCGGAGATAAGCGGTGGTATCCAGTTCGAATGAAGCTTGATTGTTGTATTGCTAACACTTGAGGGGCTTCAACTCTCGTCAATGAGCCGAGCAACGCCAACAGCAAGGAAATACACGCGACGTCCGAGCTTCTTTTTCTCTGCGCTAAGTCGACGACCGAGATCACTATCTTGGCGAATAGTAAAGCGCAGGCCGTCTGGCGAACGGCCAAATAATTCAGCGACTTGGCTGAGAGTCATAAGTGGCCCGTATTTCTCTACCAGATATTGTTCGGTGCTCATTGCTGGACTCCTATTAGTACCGTAAGTAAAGCAATACTAGGGTGAGTTATCGCTAGGATCAGCTGAGAGATATGACATCTAGGGTTTACCTTTCTTTCAGCACAACTGTATGTTTTTTGAGCAGATCTGATTAGGCTTCACCGGGTTAAAAGATTACCCCCGTTAAAATAGTTAAAGACGCGCGCATGTTAAGGAGGCTCAAGAGCTTATTCCCCGAGGGATGTAAGACAGATTTGGCCCCTAAATCCGCGAGGGGTCCCGCCCCTGAATCCGCGATAGGTCGCCCCTGAATCCGCGAAGCCCGACGCCCCCGAATCCGCGAAACAAATGAGTTCATATCTGGGAAGGTTGTGGATAACTACGGTTTTTTTGACTTTGACAGAAGCAATGTCTGGCCTTTTTGCGGGAGCAGCCCAGTTAAATCTGGATAGTTATCTGCTCATCTGCCACTGAATAAAATTTCGTTTGGGCCTAAAATCGTAATTCTATACTCAGGTAAATTATCTGCCTTGCTTGCATAATTTATGGCTTCCCGGAATTTTCGAAGGCGAGCTGTGGTGCTGCCACATTTGCTCGCCAGGGTGGCTAGTGAAACTTTCCACATCCCTTGTCTTCCTACGTGTTTACGCGCGATCTCGTATAGCCGGCGCTCAAGCGGCTTTCTTAGCAGAAAATACTCTGAAGGGATGGTCAATACCTCCTTGGCCTCAATAGCGTTATAGAGCCATTGGGATAGTGTCATTTCGACCGCGACCATTCTTGCGTCTGTAGAGGATCTTTCAATAATACGATAGTTATCTATAAGCCCAAATGAACTCGTACTCTTGAACCCTGAGGTGCAGATGTTTGTCTTCAGGCTCGTTCCCTTTAAGCGATCAAGTCCGTCTCGCATAGCCTGATAGTCTTCTCCTCTCACCCCCCGATGCGTTGCCATCAAGTAGTCATAGGCTACAAATTTAACAGTTCGGGAGGTTGGAAGCCCTGAATTGATACCTGCCAATAACTGGCTGGTTGCATATATCAGTATGTCTTTGTCTCTTATCGTAGCTCTACCATAGAGCGAGGGTATCACTTCTACGCTTTTGCGACCGTCCACACTACTCCAATGCCAAATTTTTAAGTCTTCCCGGGTTGCCAGCGAGAATATCGGTGCTTCCATCGTTGCTTGATCATCTTTAAAAGAGTAGTTGCTCATGGTGCACAGGAAAAAATCCAACTGCTCCATATTTGAGGAATCGGTAAGCGTTTTTATTCCTTCATTGGCTGGCATCAAGGGCATCTTTATCGCGCAAACATCGATTGATATGCCCTGAAAGTAGGTATAGGGGAGCGGGTTGAATTTTTATATGCGGTAATAGCCATGAATTTCAGTCCGGAGTATAGGTGATCACTAGCGGTATCATCCAGAAAGCAGTATGGTTAGACAGCGGTAAAATATGAAAATCGGCGTTTACAGGGGGTAAGATGGGCGCCAAATATGATCAAATTTATATTTATGATAATTGTGATGCCCAAATCGCTACGGGCATTAGATGCTTTTTATCTCGAATTGAGGGGCATAGCACTACTTCGAAATCAAAGTCAGTTTGGAAGTTGCTAGGAAATTGCCTCGACGAAGATGCAATCCGATTTGCAAGACTTTATCCAGATTGGCAAATATCCGCTCTTATACTTGAGCATGGTGGTTTGTCAAAACTGGGGAGCTGTTGGAGTGATCATGTATGTCACATAGCTGCACAGGACTACGCGGTTGCAAAGAGTCTTTGGAAAAATGATGGTCAGGATGACTTGATCGCGTTTGTGGAGACGCTTGAATCTTTGAGCGATACGATGGCGATGGCAATAGCACAGACTCCTGGGGAAATCACACTCAAGGAGCCAGGAATGCTACGGGGTGGGATGAGGATCAAGGCCTATTCAAAAGCTGAGCGGCACTTTCCCTACTGCGAGCTTTGTTGGAGGTTGAGTGAGGCCGCGCGAGATGAGTTTGCAGAGGCGCCATTGTCGTCCACTCTTAACGAGACTCGTAGAAAGAAGGTGATGGAGAAAGACGAAGAGGGAGGGATCGGTAGCTTACGCTTCTGTTCTGTACATAATCCAAGTGATCATGATTCTAGGTATCGTGCAGCTCATCGATATCGCGATTGTTTTTGGCGAGAAATAGAAACGTGCAGAAAGCGCTTTTTAATTGCACGTAAATCTATTTTATCAAGTTGTATTGATTCTCCCTCCTCCCTTGGAGTCCAGGTGCATTTGCTTTCTTGTAACGGCCTGAGTCGGGATGAAGTTGTTGCAGTTACGAGGTTGCCTGAGTCTGTAGTCGATAGTATTTTGGCTAGATATGAATGTACAGAATATCAAAATCTAACTGAAAAGGAGTCGCAGTTTCCAGTTGTAGACCACACTTTTATTCGTCAGGCGGCCTATTTAGTAGCTCATGATGATTTGGCTGGTTTGGTCGAGTTGGAAAAGGTTCAGCCCGGCCTCGTCCTAGAGGCGCTTGGCGATGTTATTGCAGAAGCCTTTAATCGTAAACTCTCACTACAGAGCAGAAATATAGCACGGCTGGTGTTGGAGGGGCTGACTCCGTCTGATATTGCGGGTAGGTTAAGCATTTCGCGTCAATTGGTCCATAACACCACTAAGAGAGAATTAGTGGAGATTTATCGTAAGTTTTTGATCCTAACCCGCGATGCGGGCTAGTCTACTTAAGAGTTTTTTAGCACAGGTCCTTCTATGTGTTGTTTATATGCCTGCGGCTTTAACTGTTACTGCGTAAATCCTTAAGCCCATCAAGCTTAATAACAAGGTCCTCGGCTCGAAGATGTGTGTATCGTTTGAGCATCTGCATCGATTTGTGGCCACTAATGGCTGAAACCTCTTGGTCAGATAGCCCACCTTCGACAAGTCTGCTGACTGCCTCATGACGGAGATCGTGAAACCTAAAGTCAGGTAGGTCCAGCGTCTTCTTCAACTGACCCCAAATTTTCGTGAAGGTATATGGTCGACGTTTCCCGTCCTTCCCAGGCTCACCAAAAAATACCAGATTGCAGTCGATTGGTCGCACCGGGTTGTGCATCGCGGCTTTGAATACTTCAGTAGCGCGCTTGCTCAGTGGAACGGTTCGAGATGAGTCGTTCTTTGTGTCTGAGAGGCGTATGACACGCTTTGCCAAATCCACCTGAGGCCGCCGTAGGGATGAAATTTCAGACGAGCGCATACCCGTTTCCAATGCGATGCATACAATCCAGCCCAGCATAGGGTTGCTGTGTCGATTCACGGCGGCGAGCAAATGGCGTTCTTCCTCCGGCGAGAGTCGACGATCACGACCGTCTCCCGGGCTTGGCTTGCGAATGTTCAGCACTGGATTGAATGTCAGGCCCAATCCCCACTCCTGAATAGCGACGGTGTACAGGTGGCTCAACAGAGCCAACTCTAGGCGCACAGTGTTGTTACTGATGTTTCCAACGCGGCCGGGCTCACTCAGTCGCTTGTCGCGATAGCCAGCAATGATTTCTGCAGAGAGGGCAGCGAGAGAGTATTTGCCCAGATGCTCTATGAGCTTCTTGGCTTTGGTAAGTTCACCGCGCTGGGTGCTGGGCTTCTTGGTGGGGGTGATGTCGCTCAGGTAGCGCTTGAGTGCAGCCTCAAGAGTCATCTTCTCCGAGCCGCTGCGTTGGATGTAAACGCCTCTGACCATTTCGTCTTCGGTACGTCGAGACCAGTCCTCCGCGTCACGCTTGGTGCGGAAGGTTTTAGCCACCGTAGGCCAGCCAGTTTTGCGAATCAGTGCCTTCCAGGTGCCGGAAGGTGTTTTGACGAGTGTTGCCATTAGAGGGTGCTCCTAGGCGGCTGGCGAACCAGCACTGTACCTAATTTGTACCCTTGGAGCGTAGGACTGTAAAAACGGTGACCACTCCAGAAACACAAAAGCCGCGCAGTGCGCGGCTTTGAGTATGGTGGGCCCAGTAGGACTCGAACCTACGACCAAGGGATTATGAGTCCCCTGCTCTAACCAACTGAGCTATAGGCCCTCAGTAGGTCGCGGATTATAACGATGGTTTCTAAGTAGTGCTATCCGAAAGATCTGAAATTGCCAGGTGAAGGAAAGTTGCTGCAAATTTTTCGGGAAGTAACGGCGGGCTGACGATCTCGCCCTGGATCAGTTCGCAACCTGCCTGCGCCAGGAAAATCTGTTGTTCCCGGTTTTGAACGCCGTCAGCAATGATGGTGAAGTGCATGCTGTGCCCCAGCGCGATGATGGCATGCACGATGGCAGCATCATGGGGGTCGTCGGGCAAGCCATGTACAAATGACGGGTCGATTTTCAACGTGTCCAACGGCAAGCGCTTCAGGTAACTGAGGGACGAGTTGCCAGTACCAAAATTGTCGATGGACAGTTTTACTCCCAGTTGTTTGAGCCGATGCAGGGCATCAAATGCCGCTTCGGTCTGGCCGGTGAGAAAAGTTTCGGTGATTTTCAGTTTCAGGCTCTCGGGTTTGAGCTTGCAGGTTTCGAGCAGTTGCTGAATGTGCGCCATCAGCCCCGGCTGGTGTAATTGGGCGCTGGCAAGGTTGACCGAGATGGGTCCAAAGGGCTTGTACAGTTGATTCCATGAGCACAGTTGCTGGCACGCACGCTCGAGCATCCAGTCACCAATTTGAATGATCATGCCGTTTTCTTCTGCCAGATGAATCAAGCGCTCATGTGAGATTCCTCCGAGTAGAGGGTGGTTCCAATGCAACAGTGCTTCGGCGCCAGCCAGCGTATGGTCGCGCAACCGGACTTTGGGCTGATACAGCAGTGAGACCTGGCCTCGCTCCAGGGCGCGGCGCAGTTCCTGGCCCAGAAGGATGCGGGCACTGGTCTGGGAGTTAAGGTCGTGGCTGTAACGTTCGACGCGATTGCGCCCTTTGAGTTTGGAGTGGTACATCGCGATATCGGCATTTTTGATCAGTGTGGCCACGTCGTCGCCATCATCCGGGTAGATGCTGATACCAACGCTGGCGCTGATAAACAGTTCGCTTTCGTCGGTCAGAAAGGGTTCGTTGAAGCTGTTCAGCAGCTTTTCGGCAATCTTCTGTGCATCTTCCGGGTGTTTGAGCCCAGGCAGCAGGACGATAAATTCATCGCCGCCAAGACGGGCGACCGTGTCGATGTCGCGCAATTGTTCGGTGAGGCGGGCTGCGATGCCCCTCAGCAACTGATCGCCCACAGGGTGCCCGAGGCTGTCATTGATGTTCTTGAAGCGATCAAGGTCCAGAAACAGCACCGCGCTATGTTGATCATTGCGCCGCTGATCGGAGAGTACCTGGCGCACCCGGCTTTCAAACAGCAAACGGTTGGGAAGGTTGGTCAGCGGGTCGTGGTGGGCCTGGTGATCAAGGCGTTCCTGGGCCAGTTTGAGGGTGGAAATATCAGAAAATACGGCTACGAAATGTGTCACCACATCATTGTTGTTGCGCACGGCGCTGATGGTCATCCAGCTGGGGTAGATTTCACCGTTTTTGCGTCTGTTGAAGATTTCGCCCTGCCAGTTGTCAGCGGTCGATAGCTGGTACCACATGGTTGCAAAGAACAGTTTGTCGTGTCGGCCAGACCCCAGCATGCGCGGCGTCTGGCCCAGGACTTCACTTTCGGAGTAACCGGTGATTTCGCCGAAGGCCCGGTTGACCGCGGTAATTTTTTGCTCGGGATCGGTAAAGATGATGCCTTCGGCCGTGCTCTCGAACACGGTGGCTGTTTGCAGAAGTTTTTCCTGCATCTGATGCCGTTCGGTAATGTCGTGGACGATGGTCAAAATGCAGTCGTCGGCGCCGATCAGCAACGGGTAGCTGGAGATTTCACAGAGGCGAACTTGCCCGTCCTTATGTCGGATATGGCAGGTGAAGTCGCGCACAAAGCCGTTTTTTTCCAGGACCGCAAGCAATTCACGGCGCTCATGGGGGTCGACCCACAATTGCAGTTCCAGGGTTGAGTGGTACAAGGCACTGGCACTGTCATAGCCGATGACCCGGCTGAAACCTTCGTTGATCTCGAGTATCAGGCCATCGCTTTGACGGCTCAGTAAAAGGCCGTCCAGCGATGCATGAAATGCTTTGGCAAACTTTTCTTCGGAAAGAAGCAAGGCTTCTTCAGTCTGCTTGGTTTCGCTGATATTGATCAGCAAGCCGCGAACCACGGCTTGCTGATTGTGGGTCGTGATACTGGCAATGTCCCGTAGCCAGAGGATGTTGCCCTCTGCGGTGATCACCCGATAGTCCAAGCTGTGATCGTGGCCTGCGCTGATCTCTTTTTTACGCCAGGCCTGGATTCTGGGCAGGTCATCGGGGTGAACGACCCGTTTCCAGAACCCCGGGCTTAGCCAGTCAGAGACTGGATAGCCGAGCAAGGCTTCGGCCTGGGGGGAGACATAGGTATAGGTGTCGTTGTCCAGCTGTGCTTCCCAGGCAATAGCCGAAAGGCTTTCAATCAACCCCTTGTAGTGGTCCTCGCTGCTGCGCAGTTCCTGTTCGAGGGTTGTTCGCCGGGAAATCTCGGAGCTCAGGCGTCGGTTGATGCGGATGACTACGAACAAAATGATGATCAGCAGCAGTATGCCAGGCAGGACATAGAGCAGCAGGGTGCGCCACAGGGGGCGGTAATCGTTGATATCGCCTACCCAGTGCTGCTGAATGCGCTGGGTTTCACTCGGGCTTATATTGGCCAGCACCTTGTCCAGCAGTCCTAGCAGGACGGTCTGGTTTTTAGGAACGGCCATGGCCAGTTGAAAGCGATACGGGGTTTCCCCGCTGACGTACAGGCCATCGAGCTTGAGCTGGCGCAAGCTCCATACGCTGGAAGCCAGATCACCCACCATGGCATCTACCTGGTCCGTGGCCAGAGCCTGCAACGCCGAGCTGACGTTGGGCAGGGCGACGATGTTGAGATCAGGGTGTTGAGCGCGCAGCAATTCGTGGGGGGCGTAGTTTTCAATTACACCCACTCTGAGGCCGTAGAGTTCCTGGATATTTTTAGGCGCCGCGCCGCCCTTGTGGGCGAGGATGACAATGGGGAAGTCCAGATAGGGCCGGGTAAATGCCAGGCGTTTTTGGCGCTCGGGGGTCGACATGACGCCGGGTAACCAGTCGAGTTTGCCTTCCTTGGTTTGCTCCAGGACTTCGCTCCAGCTTGACGCAGCGACTTGCTTGACGCTTACGCCCAACTGGTTGGTGATCAGGTTTACATAGTCGGCAGCGAGGCCTGTATAGGTGCCCTGTGCGTTGAGGAACTCAAAAGGCGGCCATGTGGTATCGATGCCGAGGAGCAGTTCGGGGTGCTCCTTGAGCCATTGCTGTTCTTCATCGGTGAACGTCAGGGCTTGGGCGCCAGAGGTCCAAACGAGAAGTGACAGAAGCAGGGTAGCCAGCAAGCGTGACATACGCATCCCTTCAATACACCTGGATGCATCCAGTGTAGTCGGGCTGTGGCGGAGGGGAGGGAGCAGGAGGTTTTTAGCTGTAAAGCAAAACCCCCGGCAGGGCCGGGGGTTTTGTTGTCACTCGTCGAGGAAGGAGCGCAAATGCTCGCTTCTCGTCGGGTGGCGCAGCTTGCGCAGCGCCTTGGCTTCGATCTGACGAATCCGCTCACGGGTAACGTCGAACTGTTTACCAACCTCCTCAAGGGTGTGGTCGGTATTCATGTCGATACCGAAACGCATGCGCAGTACCTTGGCTTCACGGGCTGTGAGGCCGCCGAGTACGTCGCGTGTCGCTTCTTTAAGGCTCTCAACGGTAGCAACATCGATTGGCGACTGCATGGTCGAGTCTTCGATGAAGTCACCCAGATGGGAGTCTTCGTCATCACCGATCGGGGTTTCCATGGAGATCGGCTCTTTAGCGATCTTCAATACCTTGCGGATTTTATCCTCAGGCATTTCCATGCGTTCGCCCAGCTCTTCCGGGGTCGGTTCACGGCCCATTTCCTGCAACATCTGACGGGAAATACGGTTGAGCTTGTTGATCGTCTCGATCATGTGCACCGGAATACGGATGGTGCGGGCCTGGTCGGCGATCGAGCGAGTGATCGCCTGACGGATCCACCAGGTGGCATAAGTCGAGAATTTGTAGCCGCGGCGGTATTCAAACTTGTCTACCGCTTTCATCAAGCCGATGTTGCCTTCCTGGATCAGATCGAGGAACTGCAGGCCACGGTTGGTGTACTTCTTGGCGATGGAGATCACCAGACGCAAGTTGGCTTCAACCATTTCTTTCTTCGCGCGGCGGGCCTTGGCCTCGCCGATCGACATGCGACGGTTGATGTCCTTGATCTCGGCAATCTTCAAGCCGGTTTCTGCTTCCAGAGCAGAGAGCTTTTGCTGGCAACGGATGATGTCCGGTTGCAGGCGACCAATGGCTTCAGCATATTTGCTTTTGCCTTTGGCCAGCGCATCGCTCCAGCTTTCGTCGACTTCGTTGCCCGGGAACAGGCGCAGGAAATCGGTGCGCGGCATGCGTGCATCACGTACACACAGCTGCATGATTGCGCGCTCTTGTGCACGCAGACGCTCCAGGGCGCTGCGAACACGCTCAACCAGGCCTTCGAATTGCTTCGGAACCAGTTTGATCGGCATGAACAGCTCAGCCAGTGCAACCAGCTCGGCAATTGCCTGCTTGCTGCCGCGACCGTGCTTTTTCAGGGCCTTGCGAGCGATTTCCATCTGATCGGAAACAGCGCCAAAGCGCTGGGCCGCGATGATCGGATCAGGGCCGCTTTCGACCTCTTCCTCGTCTTCGCCGGAATCTTCCTTGTCGTCCTCTTCGTCATCACCTTCGGCTTTCACCTTGGTGTCGACAGGAGGAGGTACTTCGGCTGCGGGCGGCGCAATACCGTCGTCCGGGTCGATATAACCGCTCAGAACGTCGGACAGGCGGCCACCTTCGGTGGTGACGCGAGTGTACTCGGAGAGAATATGGTCAACCGTGCCAGGGAAGTGCGCGATTGCGCCCATCACTTCACGGATGCCTTCTTCGATACGCTTGGCGATTTCGATTTCGCCTTCACGTGTCAGCAGTTCTACCGTGCCCATTTCACGCATATACATGCGCACAGGGTCGGTAGTACGACCAATGTCGGTCTCTACTGCCGCCAACGCTGCAGCCGCTTCTTCAGCTGCTGCTTCGTCGGTGTCGGCATCGGCCAACATAAGGGCGTCCGCATCCGGAGCACTCTCGTGTACGGGGATCCCCATGTCATTAATCATGCGGATGATGTCTTCCACTTGCTCCGGATCTGAAATATCTTCGGGCAGGTGGTCGTTGACCTCTGCGTAAGTCAGATACTTCTGCTCACGGCCGAGGGTGATCAACTCTTTGATACGAGACTGCTGTTGCGCTTTTCCGGACATAACACCCTATCCACTGAAGGTCTTGGCGGGCAAAAAACAAGCCGAGGATTATACCTTAGCTATGACCTCACGCGCCAGTTGAGGTCGGGTTTGATGCAGGATTATTGCGACTTAAAAGGTCGCGTAACTGATTTTTTTCCTCGCTACTTAGCTCGCCTTGACGTGCTTTTCGAAGAAGTTGCTCTAGATTTCGCTCGCGTTGGCGAGCTGACAGGCTAGTTATGGTGTCGAAAAACTGTTGTTCAAGGTTATCGGCATCAATTAGCCATTCCTTTTCCAGCAGTCTTTGCAGCAAACGGCCCTGTTCAGTGCCGTGCCAGCGGGACAGTAGCTGAATAGAGCTTAGCTTAGGATTTTTCTGTACAGCCTCGACCAGAGCAATCAGTAGTTGATTATTAGTCTGGTCTTCTGCAGCAAAGTGCCCGGCGTCCTCAACTTTTTTGGCCAGTTGCGGGTGATGCAGCAGGGTGCGCAGGGCTGTCAGGGTCGGGGGTTCAACACCTACCGGGATCCAGGCCTGCTCGCGTTCGGCGCCGCGCTTGCCTTTTTTGTCCCAGGGTTTGTTTTCCCACTTTTTGCCGCCAGCGCCGGTCTTTTTCGGGGTCCATTCCTGTTGGGGGATGTACATGTCCGGTTGCTGGAAGTCGCTGTAGTCGGGCATTGCATCGTAATCAATGCCCGGGTCATAGGTTGGCTGTGCCTGGATTTTTGCGGGCGTATTTTGTGCCAGCTGGCTGACGGTTTCGCTGGTAAGGCCGGTTATTTCGCTCAGGCGCTGACGCATCAGGGTCCGCAGGTTGGCGCCCGGGACTTTGTCGATCAGCGGTGCTGCCAGCGTGGCCATATGGGCCTTGCCTTCGAGCGAGCGAGGGTCGGCTTCTTCGGTCAATTGCTGGAAGAAGTAGTCTGCCAGCGGCTGGGCATGCTGGTTGATACGGGCCTTGAAGGCATCGGTGCCTTCAGAGCGCACCAGGGTGTCCGGGTCTTCACCTTCGGGCAAAAACAGGAAGCGTGCGCGGCGCCCGTCCTGCAGGCAGGGCAGCGTGGCTTCAAGTGCGCGCCATGCCGCATTGCGGCCGGCCTGGTCGCCGTCAAAACAGAACAATACGCTGGGTACCACGCGAAACAGGCGCTTCATGTGCTCTTCGCTGGTAGCGGTGCCCAGTGTCGCGACAGCATTGCGCAGGCCTTGCTGGGCCAGGGCAATGACGTCCATATAGCCTTCAACCACGATGATTTCGTCGAGGCTGCGATTGAACTTGCGTGCTTCGAACAGCCCGTACAGTTCCTGGCCTTTGTGAAAGACCGGGGTTTCCGGGGAGTTCAGGTATTTGGGCTTGTCGTCGCCGAGCACCCGGCCACCAAAAGCGATGATGCGGCCACGGCTGTCGCGGATCGGAAACATTACCCGGTCGCGAAAGCGGTCGTAACGCTTGCCGGTCTCGGCGTTTTCGACCAGCAGGCCAGCGTCGATCATGGCTTTTTGTTGCAGCGTGTCACTGCTCAGGTGTTTGTAGAGGTTGTCCCAGCCTGGTGGCGCAAAGCCCAAGCCGAAGTCGCGAGCGATTTCGCCGGTCAGGCCTCGGCCTTTCAGGTAGTCCACCGCTGCTTTTCGTGCCGGATGGCTTTTCAAGGCCTGGCGATAAAAGTCAGCAGCTGCAGTAAGAAGCGGGTATAGCGGGGAGTCAGTCGGTTGCCGAGGTTTGTGCGCCCGGCCGCTTTCTTCCCGTGGGATTTCCATCCCGGCAGCTTTGGCCAGTTCTTCGACAGCCTGGGGGAAGTCCAGGTTGTCATGATCCATGATGAAGCCGAGGGCGTTACCGCCAGCGCCGCAGCCAAAGCAGTAATAGAACTGCTTGTCCGGGCTGACGCTGAACGACGGGGTTTTTTCTTTGTGGAAGGGGCAGCAGGCGGTGTAGTTCTTGCCAGCTTTCTTCATTTGCACGCGCGAGCTGACGACATCGACGATATCGGTACGGTTCAGAAGGTCGTCAATAAAGCTCTGGGGGATTAACCCGGCCATGGCGTTCTCGTCATCACTGCGCAGAATTGGGTC
This sequence comes from Pseudomonas sp. FSL R10-0056, assembly GCF_009600105.1. Lineage (NCBI taxonomy): Bacteria > Pseudomonadati > Pseudomonadota > Gammaproteobacteria > Pseudomonadales > Pseudomonadaceae > Pseudomonas > Pseudomonas sp. FSL R10-0056. Next base: position 43,300 of record NZ_WIWL01000177.1, on the reverse strand, counting down.
CGAATAAAGAGCTTGGTCATCGTGCGTGCAGGCAAAAGCTCTGCTCGATCGTGGGGCGTCTGCTCAATTATCTCGGGGAAGTGTATCTGTCGAAATCCGCTCTACTCATATTAATCAGAGTCGACGGGATCGATAAATGTCACGCTCTGAGTCCGGCACTGACCAATGGCTGGTCTCGGATAGCTCATAAGCAGGCACTGGAGAGGTGCCTTGGGCTGATCGTCTTTAAGGATAATCAGAGAGGTGTGCTCGTCGGTAGCCTTGGAAGGCTCGTCAGTAAAGACGTGCACCGCTGGCTATTAGGCCAGGTCTGACGTGTTGTAACGCTTGTCGCGGTCGCATCTGCGGCCTTGACGATAAAGCATGTAACTTGCAACAACTGCCTACGGCCCGGCTTTAGGCCGGGCTTGGCAGAAGCGTGCAACGAACGTCTGTGTATTAGTACAGACGAACGGCGCGGCGCTGCTCGCGCTGAACTTTCTTCGCGTGACGCTTAACAGCAGCTGCTGCTTTACGCTTACGCTCAGAAGTCGGCTTCTCGTAAAATTCGCGGCTGCGAACTTCAGCCAGAACACCGGCTTTTTCGCAGGAGCGCTTGAAACGACGCAGAGCTACGTCGAAGGGTTCGTTCTCTTTTACTTTGACGGCTGGCATCCAGAGCTACCTTCATTCATTACCGGGGTCAACGTCTCAAGGCAAAATCGCGTTGGAAGACGTCGGTTTTTAAGGGTTGCGGATGTTAACCCCTCATCGCCCGGAATGCAAAGCCTCTGATCGAAAACCGCTGGCCGGGGGCGGGAGTGGCGACTATTATGCGCGCCTTCGAATTTAGCCTCTACAAGGCGTAAACCCATGCTAGTACTGGGATTAGAAACCTCCTGCGACGAAACCGGCGTCGCGCTATACGACAGTGAACGCGGGCTTTTGGCCGATGCACTGTTCAGCCAGATCGACCTTCACCGCGCCTATGGCGGTGTGGTACCGGAGCTGGCTTCCAGAGATCACGTCAAGCGAATGCTGCCGTTGATTCGTCAGGTGCTGGCCGAGGCCGACTGTGTGCCTACCGAGATCGACGCAATTGCCTATACGGCGGGCCCGGGATTGGTTGGAGCCCTGCTGGTTGGGGCTTCTTGCGCCCAGGCGCTGGCGTTTGCCTGGGGCATTCCGGCCCTTGGCGTGCATCACATGGAAGGCCATTTACTGGCCCCTATGCTGGAAGAGCAACCTCCGGAATTTCCGTTCGTCGCTTTGTTGGTCTCGGGCGGTCATACGCAGCTGGTTCGCGTTGATGGCATCGGCCAATACGAGTTGCTGGGCGAGACACTGGATGACGCCGCGGGTGAAGCGTTCGACAAGACCGCGAAGATGATGGGGCTTAACTATCCGGGTGGCCCTGAGATCGCGCGCTTGGCCGCCCAGGGCGTTGCAGGACGCTTTGTCTTCCCCAGGCCCATGACAGACCGTCCGGGCCTGCAATTCAGCTTCAGCGGCCTCAAGACGTTTGCCCTGAACACCTGGCAGCGTTGTGTGGCAGAGGGCGACGACACTGAGCAGACCCGTTGCGATATCTCCCTGGCGTTCCAGCAGGCCGTGGTTGAAACGCTGACCATCAAGTGCAAGCGTGCCTTGAAGCATGCAGGCATGAAGCGCCTGGTGATTGCAGGCGGGGTGAGTGCCAACAAGGCGCTGCGCGTTTCCCTTGAGAAAATGCTCGGTGAGATGAAGGGCAATGTGTATTACGCCCGTCCGGAATTTTGCACGGATAATGGCGCGATGATTGCGTTTGCGGGTTGTCAGCGCTTGCAGGCCGGTCAGCACGAATCATTGGCGATCAGCGTGCAGGCACGCTGGCCGATGGAGCAGCTGCAGCCCCTGTGAGAATGGGGGCTGGAGCCGGCGTGAAGATTTTTCACGGGCAAGATTCAGAAATGCCGTTCGCGCCCGGCCATCAGGTCGCGTAAATTGCCGCGATGGCGCCATACAATCAGCGCCGTCAAGGCGCTCATTGGCAGTAGCGCGGCAGGCTCTTGCCAGGCCAGCAATGGCAGGGTCAGGGGAGTGGCGATCAACGCCGCCAGTGAGCTGGTACGGGTCAGCTGGAAGGTCAGCAGCCATGCGGCGACTGCCAACAGTGCAGCAGGGGGATACAGTCCCAGCAGCATGCCGGCCGCCGTGGCGACACCCTTGCCGCCGCGAAAGCGGAAGTAGGCAGGGTACATGTGACCTACAACGGCGCAGCCGCCGATCCAGGCCTGGTCCTGGAGCGAGAGATCCAGTTGGTTGGCCAGCAGGACGGGCAAAAGCCCCTTGCACAGGTCACCGAGCAAGGTCAGGACGGCAAGTTTTTTGCCGGCCAGACGCAACATGTTGGTTGCGCCGGCATTGCCGGAGCCACTCATTCGCGGGTCGGGGGTTCCCGTCAGGCGGCTGAGCAAAATGGCAAAGGACAGAGAGCCGAGCAGGTAGGCGAGGATCGCCAGTAACCAAAACATGCTAACTATTCCGGGCGAGGACGCCCTGATTCTAACGGCGCTTTGCGCCCTTGTCGTGCTGCGGAGAAGAGTGCTTGGACAGAGTGTTTATCGAAGGCCTGGAAGTTGACACCGTAATCGGTGCTTATGACTGGGAACGTGGCATCCGTCAGTGTCTGCGCCTTGATCTGAGTTTTGCGTGGGATAACCGTCCAGCTGCGGCTGGCGATGATCTGACGTTGGCGCTGGATTATGCGAGCGTTTCGTCGCGAATTCAGGCGTTCGCCGAGCAGGCTCAATTCCAGCTGGTGGAGACCTTTGCAGAGCGACTGGCCGAAGTGTTGATGAGTGAGTTCACTATCCCCTGGCTGCACCTCAAGCTGACCAAGCCCGGCGCAGTTGCGGCGGCCACTGGGGTGGGCGTGGAGATTGAGCGCGGATGTCGCTAACTCAGGTTTATCTCGGGCTGGGCAGTAATGTCGAGCGTGAAAAGCACTTGCTGGCAGGGCTGGAAGCGCTGAGCGGATTCTTGCAGGAGATGCGCTGTTCGGCGGTGTTTGAAAGCCAGCCGGTGGGTATCAAGAGCGGGCCGTTTTTCAACCTCGTGGTGTCGGCAAAAACCGATTTTCCACTGGTTGAGTTAAGTCGTCGTTTGAAGCTGATCGAAGCTGATAACGGGCGTTACGCTCAAGATCGCAAAGGTTTGCCGCTGGATATCGACGTGTTGTTCTTTGGCGATCTGGTGGGCAACTTTGACGGTTTGACCTTGCCCCGTGCCGAAATCCTCAAGAACGCTTTTGTGTTGTGGCCGCTGTCTTTGATTGCCCCAGACAAAGTTCATCCCGGTGTGGGCAAGACGCTTGCGCAGATTTGGGCCGAGGCGCAGATCGAGCAGGTGCTTGCGCCTGCAGCCTTCGAGTGGCGGGGGGAGTCCTTGACGCCGCTGGAGATGCTGGCGGGCTGAGAGTCGATTGAATGGGCTGCAGGTTGCTGCTTTTTTGTGGGAGCGGGCTTGCTCGCGATGGCGTCGATGCGGTCTGAGTGTAAGACCGTGGTGCCCTAATCACGAGCAAGCCCGCTCCCACAAGGTTTGCACTACGCCGCATCCTTGTAAGCTTGTAGTGCCTTGAGCCGTTCGCGCTTGAGTGCTTCGCCCAGTTCGGGGCCCTTGTAACCCTGCTCCAGTAACGGCTGCACCGCTACCGAAAGGGCGGCCCGCGCCGCGCCGCGCAGGTAGTCGGCCTGCGGGTAGGGTCGGTCTTCCAGGCCCAGGCGGCCTTTGGCGTCCATCTCGCACGCTACGATAAACTCCTCGAACCGCTGTGGCCGACGGTATACGTCGAAGCGCTGCAGCAATTCCAGTAGCGTCGAAGCCTTGAGCTCAAGGGCGCGATGGCCGTGGGTGTGGTATTCGCCTACCAGCAATGCCAGCTCCTGACAGTCCCTCGGCACCTTATAGCGTTCATTGACCGCCTTGATCAGGCGCAGTCCCTTGTGTTCGTGGGCAATATGCCTTGGCCAGTCTTTCTCTGGCGTAAGCCCCTTGCCCAGATCGTGCAGTAAACAAGCCCAGCGAACCGTCAGCGGTTGCTTGTGCAGCGCCGATTGCTCCAGCACGCTGAGGGTATGTACACCACTGTCGATTTCCGGGTGATGGGCGGGGGGCTGAGGGACGCCGAACAGGGCGTTCACTTCGGGTAGCAGTACTTCAAGAGCGTCGCAGCTGCGCAGCACTTCGATAAAAACCTGAGGCTGATCTTCCATCAGGGCGCGGGAAATTTCCTTCCAGCAGCGTTCCGGGGTCAAGGCTTGCAGTTCGCCGGACCGGGACAGTTGGCGCATCAGCTCCAGAGTCTCGGGAACGATGCTGAAGCCCAGGCTGGCGTAGCGCGCAGCGAATCGGGCTACGCGCAGTACTCTTAGGGGATCTTCGGCGAATGCGGGGGAAACGTGGCGCAAAATGCGGGCTTCAAGGTCGCGCTGGCCATGGTAAGGGTCGGTTACGTTGCCAGCCTCGTCCTCTGCCATCGCATTGATGGTCAGGTCGCGACGGATCAGGTCTTCTTCGAGGGTGACGTCGGGGCTGGCGTGAAAAACAAAGCCCCCATAACCATGCCCGCTTTTGCGTTCGGTGCGGGCCAGTGCATATTCGTCACCCGTCTTGGGGTGAAGAAATACCGGGAAGTCAGAACCAACAGGGCGATAGCCCAAGGCCTGCATTTGTTCGGCTGTTGCGCCCACCACCACCCAGTCAATATCGGTGACAGGCTTGCCCAGCAGGCGATCGCGCACTGCGCCGCCAACTTTATAGATCTTCATAAAAAACCTCCGTTAGCGCGACAGGATAGCGCGTGTGCCGTGCTAACGGAGGCCTGCTTTACAGGTGAATGGCTCCCATATCCAGGCGACCGCGGTCAATCTCACCGTGGTCGCCTTTTGGCGGGACATGGTGGACCTTCATGACCTGGTCGCCTTGCAGTGTTTCCAGATGGATGTCGAAGCCCCACAAGCGGTGCAAGTGCTTGAGAACTTCTTCGGTGGAGTCGCCCAGGGGTTTGCGGTCATGTTGCTGGTGACGCAGGGTCAGTGAACGGTCGCCCCGGCGGTCGATGCTCCAGATCTGGATATTGGGTTCGCGATTGCCCAGGTTGTATTGCGCGGCCAGGGTTTCGCGAATGATGCGGTAGCCATTTTCGTCGTGGATGGCTGGCACCAGCAGGTCGTCTTTTTGATCGTCGTCCATGATGCTGAACAGCTTCAGGTCGCGGATCACTTTGGGTGAGAGGTATTGCAGGATAAAACTCTCGTCCTTGAAGCTGCTCATGGCGAATTTGATGCTCGACAGCCAGTCGCTGCCCGCAAGGTCCGGGAACCAGTAACGATCCTCCTCGGTCGGGTGTTCGCATATGCGCCGGATATCGCAATACATCGCAAACCCAAGCGCGTAGGGGTTGATACCGCTGTAGTAAGGGCTGTCAAAGCCGGGCTGGAACACCACGCTGGTGTGGGAAATGAGGAACTCCATCATAAAGCCCTCGGTCACCAGGCCTTCGTCGTACAGGTCGTTCATCAAGGTGTAATGCCAGAAAGTCGCCCACCCCTCGTTCATCACTTGTGTTTGCCGCTGCGGATAAAAGTACTGGGCTATTTTGCGCACGATACGTACAACTTCGCGCTGCCAGGGTTCCAGAAGCGGGGCGTGTTTTTCCAGGAAGTAGAGGATGTTTTCCTGAGGCTCTTCGGGGAAACGGGCGTTGTCCTTCTCGCTGAGCTTGTCTGCGCTTTTGGGGATGGTGCGCCACAGGTCGTTGATCTGTTTTTGCAGGTGCTCTTCGCGTTCCTTTTGTCGACGGCGCTCCTCCTCGGCAGAGATCGGGTCAGGCCTTTTGTAGCGGTCCACACCGTAGTTCATCAAGGCGTGGCAGGAATCGAGCAGGTCTTCCACCGCATCGATACCGTGGCGTTCCTCACATTGCATGATGTATTGCTTGGCGAATACCAGGTAATCGATGATCGAACTGGCGTCAGTCCAGGTCCGGAACAGGTAGTTGCCCTTGAAGAAGCTGTTGTGGCCATAGCAGGCGTGGGCTACTACCAGTGCCTGCATGCAGATGGTGTTTTCTTCCATCAGATAGGCAATGCAGGGGTCTGAGTTGATAACGATTTCGTAGGCCAGACCCATCTGGCCCCGAGTGTAGGATTTTTCAGTACTAAGGAAGTGTTTGCCGTAGGACCAGTGGTGATAACCCAGCGGCATGCCCACTGATGCGTAGGCATCCATCATTTGTTCGGCGGTGATGACTTCAATCTGGTTGGGGTAAGTGTCCAGCGCATAGCGGCCAGCCAGGCGGCCGATTTCGCGGTCATACGCCTGGATCAGGTCAAAGGTCCACTCTGAGCCGGTGGAGATGGGTTGGCGCTTATTCTCTTTGGCGGTCATGTCACTAACCTGCGCTGGAAGAGTTCACGGAAGACCGGATAAATATCGCCGGCCGAGACCAGTTGCTGTTGAGCGAAGGTGTCGGAAAACGCCTCGCTGATGCGTTCGTACTCATACCAGAGCGCCTGGTGTTCGCGCGGGGTGATCTCTACATAAGTGTAGTACTGCACAAATGGCATGATCTGGTTGATCAGAATGTCGCGGCAGATGGGTGAGTCGTCGTTCCAGTTGTCTCCGTCAGAGGCTTGGGCTGCGTAGATGTTCCATTCGTTGGTGGGGTAGCGTTCGGCCATGATCTCCTGCATCAGTTTGAGTGCGCTGGAGACGATAGTGCCGCCGGTTTCCCGGGAATAGAAAAACTCCTCTTCGTCCACCTCTCGTGCGCTGGTGTGATGGCGAATAAACACTACGTCAATCTTGTCGTAGTTACGCTTCAGGAACAGGTACAGAAGGATGAAAAAGCGTTTGGCAATGTCTTTGGTGGCTTGGGTCATGGAGCCTGAAACGTCCATGAGGCAGAACATGACGGCTTTGGAGCTGGGGTTGGGCTGTTTGATCAACAGGTTGTACTTGAGGTCAAAGGTGTCGAGAAATGGCACGCGATGAATGCGGGCGCTGAGTTTCTCGATTTCGGCCTCGATGGTCTTGATATCGCCGAAGTTATCGGGCTCCTCGCGTTTTAATCGCTCCAGTTCGGCCTTGGCTTCCCGCAGTTTCGCCCGGCTGCTGCCGGACAGCGCGATGCGTCGAGCGTGAGCTGAGCGCAAGGTACGAATGATGTTGATACGAGACGGGTTGCCCTCGTTGCTGATACCGGCACGTACGGTTTTGAACGTGTCGGTGCCGGTCAGGTTGCGTTTGACCAGATTGGGCAGTTCGAGGTCTTCGAACATGAATTCGAGGAACTCTTCCTGAGTGATCTGGAACACGAATTCGTCCATGCCTTCGCCGGAATTCCCCGCTTTGCCAGGGCCGCCGCCACCTCCCGATCCACCTTGGGGCCGGGGGATATGTTCGCCGCTGGTAAACTCCTTGTTGCCGGGGTGAACCACGGTTTGCTTGCCACCACGCCCGTGATGCATCACCGGCTCATCGATATCGCGGCCAGGGATGCTGATTTGCTCGCCATGTTCCATATCCGTAATGGAGCGGCGGCCCACGGCCTCTTCTACGGCCTTTTTAATGTGGTCACGGTAGCGACGCAGAAAACGCTGACGGTTAACCGTGCTCTTGTTCTTGCCATTGAGGCGTCGGTCGATCACATAGCTCATTAGGCCCTCCGGGCAGCTTCAAGTTGTGAGCTGCAAGCTGCAAGTCCAGGCATTTACCCATGCCTTTTCCTGCAGCTTGAGGCTTGAGGCTTACAACTGCCTCACTGCGACTTGCGGACCCGCAGGTACCACTCGGAGAGCAGCCGCACTTGTTTGTCGGTATAGCCACGTTCGACCATTCGAGTAACAAAGTCGTTGTGTTTTTGCTGGTCCTCTTTGCTTGCCTTGGCGTTGAAACTGATAACCGGCAGCAGGTCTTCGGTGTTGGAGAACATTTTTTTCTCGATCACCACCCGCAGTTTCTCGTAACTGAGCCAGGTTGGATTCTTACCGTTGTTGTTCGCCCGGGCACGCAGTACGAAGTTGACGATTTCGTTGCGGAAATCTTTCGGATTGCTGATGCCGGCCGGTTTCTCGATTTTTTCCAACTCTTCGTTGAGGGCCACGCGGTTGAGGATTTCGCCGGTTTCCGGATCCCGGTATTCCTGGTCCTGAATCCAGAAGTCGGCGTAGAGCACATAACGGTCGAAGATGTTTTGCCCGTATTCGCTGTAGGACTCCAGGTAAGCGGTCTGGATTTCCTTGCCGATAAATTCGATGTAGCGCGGCGCCAGGTATTCCTTGAGGAAACGCAGGTAGCGCTCGCGGGTTTCGGCCTGGAATTGTTCCTGTTCGATCTGCTGTTCGAGCACATAAAGCAGGTGCACCGGGTTGGCGGCAATTTCGTGGGGGTCGAAGTTGAATACCTTGGACAGGATCTTGAACGCAAAACGGGTCGAAAGGCCATTCATGCCTTCGTCCACACCCGCGTTGTCACGGTACTCCTGGATGGACTTGGCTTTCGGGTCGGTGTCCTTGAGGTTCTCGCCGTCATAAACCCGCATCTTGGAATAGATGTTGGAGTTTTCCGGTTCTTTGAGGCGCGACAGTACGGTGAACTGGGCCAGCATCTTCAGGGTGTCGGGTGCGCAATGGGCTTTGGCCAGTGAGCTGTTGAACAGCAGTTTGTCGTAGATTTTCACTTCGTCACTGACACGCAGGCAGTACGGTACTTTGACGATGTAGATCCGGTCGATAAACGCTTCGTTGTTCTTGTTGTTGCGGAAGGTATGCCATTCCGATTCGTTGGAGTGGGCAAGCAGGATGCCGGTAAACGGAATCGCGCCCAAGCCTTCGGTACTGTTGTAGTTACCTTCCTGGGTAGCCGTCAGCAGTGGGTGCAGCACCTTGATGGGTGCCTTGAACATCTCCACGAACTCCATCAGGCCCTGGTTGGACCGGCACAGAGCGCCCGAGTAGCTGTAGGCGTCGGCATCGTTCTGCGGGAATTCTTCCAGTTTGCGGATATCGACCTTACCTACAAGGGCCGAAATGTCCTGGTTGTTTTCGTCACCGGGTTCGGTTTTGGCTACACCGATCTGGTTGAGGATCGACGGGTACAGTTTTACTACGCGGAACTGGCTGATATCACCGCCAAACTCGGCAAGGCGCTTGGTGGCCCACGGCGACATGATGGTGCTCAGGTAGCGTTTGGGAATGCCGAAGTCTTCCTCGAGGATCGCGCCATCTTCGGTGGCGTTGAACAGGCCCAAAGGCGACTCGAAAACCGGTGAGCCCTTGATTGCATAGAAGGGGACTTTTTCAATCAACTGTTTGAGCTTCTCGGCAAGGGATGACTTGCCGCCCCCTACCGGGCCCAGCAGGTAAAGGATTTGTTTTTTCTCTTCCAGGCCCTGTGCGGCATGGCGGAAGTAGGAAACTATCTGGTCGATGCATTCTTCCATTCCGTGGAAGTCTTCAAAGGCCGGGTAGCGGCGAATCACCTTGTTGGAGAAAATCCTCGACAGCCGGGAGTCGGTTGAGGTGTCCAGCAGTTCCGGCTCGCCAATGGCCAGCAGTAGCCGTTCCGCGGCTGAGGCGTAAGTGCTTTTGTCCTGTTTGCACAGCTCAAGATATTCCTGGAGCGTAAGCTCTTCCTGGCGTGTGGACTCGAAGCGTTGTTGGAAGTGGCTAAAAATACTCATGACGTCACCTCGCTCGATACGTGGAGTCGGCGATAGATCGGTCAGTTCGAGTGCTGGCATGCAGCAGCATTTCAGCTGCTGTGTACCCCCCAGGACACCATCAAGGTGGCTAACCCCTTGAAGTTACTACCGATGATCCATTCGCCGGTGTACCGGCTCTCCCCAGATTTGGATGGCCTGAGGTAAAGGATAGTTGGTAATACGGGAGGTCAAGGTCAGATGCGTGAATTGTTGCCTTAGACCGTTGGTCAGGCAGGCCCCAAGCCCTCTGATCACGGGGGCTGGGGCTGATAAAAATATTATTCGCCCGGGCTTTGGGCGGTTTCGTCCGGGTAAGTGGTACGCCACAATTCGAAGCCGCCATCCAGGCTGTAGACCTCGCTAAAGCCCTGGCCGACAAGATACGCCGCAGCGCTCTGGCTGGAGTTGCCGTGGTAGCAGGCCACGATCAGAGGGGCGTCGAGGTCGGCGTTGGCGATGAAATCGTGCAGCGAGTGGTTGTCCAGATGTTTTGAACCGCTGATGTGATTGGCGGCAAAAGCTTGCGGGTCACGCACGTCGACGACTACGGCGCCTTGTTCGCGCAGGGCCTGAGCCTGTTCTGGCGGGATGCGTTTGAATTCGGTCATGGGAAATTCCTGTGGCCTGAAAGCGGGCGCGGCTGGCTGGCGCCCAAGGGTTGGGAAGTTGGTGCGGAGTGTGGGGCAATGCCGGGTACGGCAAGTGTCGGATCGTCGCAATCGCAGAGCAGGCGTTGGCCGGTGTCGACATTGAGCAGGGTCATGGCGCCGCCCCAGACACAGCCGGTATCGAGTGCGAAGATGCCGGGTTCCTTGCAGTTGCCTTCCAGTGCTGCCCAATGCCCGAAGATGATCTTGAGGCCTTGGGTTTTGCGTTCTTTGTAGCTGAACCATGGAGCGAAGCCGGGCGGTGCAGTACCTACGCCTTCTTTGCTTTTCAGGTCGAGCTTGCCGTCTCGGGTGCAGAACCGCATACGGGTGAAATAGTTGGTAATAACCCGCAACCGGGTAACGCCGGTCAGTCCGTTATCCCACTTGGCCGGGTCGTTGCCGTACATGCCGTCGAGATAGGGGCCGACAAGGTTGTCATCGCGCAGCGCCTGTTCGACTTCGCTGGCGCATTTGAGGGCTTTTTTCAGCGTCCACTGGGGCGGTATTCCGGCATGCACCAGTGCAACCTCACGCTCGGCATCGTAATGCAGCAGCGGTTGCTGACGCAGCCAGTTCAACAACTCATCGCAATCGGGGGCCTGGAGAATTTCGCGCAAAGTGTCGCCTTTTTTCAGGCGTTCGATATTGCGCCCCACGGCCAGCAGGTGCAGGTCATGGTTGCCCAGTACACACACCAGCGACTCGCGCATGCGATACAGAAAGCGCAGGGTTTCCAGTGATTCGGGACCGCGGTTGACCAGGTCGCCCACCAGCCAGAGCTTGTCTTTGGTGGGGTCGAAGGCCACGCGTTCGAGCAGGCGCTTGAGCGGTTTCAGGCAGCCTTGCAAGTCGCCAACGGCATACACCGCCATCAGTGCAGGGCTCCGGGTACCGCCAGGCGAAAGGGCGCAATAATGGCTTTGAACTCATGACCGTCATCGGCATGCATCAGGTAGCTGCCCTGCATGGTGCCGACTTTGGTTGTGATGACCGACCCACTGCTGTAGGTGTGCTCGCTGCCGGGATCAATCTTGGGTTGCAGTCCTACAACACCGGCGCCACGGACTTCTTCTACATGACCATCGCCGTCGGTGATTACCCAGTGCCGTGACAACAGCTTGGCAGGTATTGAACCGTTGTTGCGTACCGTGATGGTGTACGCAAAGGCAAAGCGCTGATGCTCGGGCTGTGATTGTTCTGGCAGGTAACGTGTGACGACGCTGACGTCGACCAGATAGCGGGGATCGTGCATGCGAGAGGCCTTACTTGAAAGCGAAGACACAGTTCGGGATAAAACTGATGCCTGAGTCTAGGCCAAACAGCGGGTACCCGGCTAGACGTGGCGTCTGGCCGGGTACCCGTTTTTTCTCGGCGATCAGTCGGCGGCGGGCGCCACGACCGGTTGCTCGCTGAGCTTGTCGGCCAGGCGCACGAAGGCGGCCAGGTCGAGTTGCTCCGGGCGTTTGCTGCCATCGACGCCTGCGGCTTCGATTTCAGCGTTGCTGAGCAAGGCTTTGAGGGTGTTGCGCAGGGTCTTGCGGCGCTGGTTGAAGGCTTCGCGAACCACGCGCTCAAGCAGGCGGTGGTCTTTGGCCGGATGCGGCAGCACTTCGTGGGGCACCAGACGGACAATCGCTGAATCAACTTTCGGCGGCGGGTTGAATGCACCCGGGCCTACGTTGAACAGGTGTTCGACGCGGCAGTGGTACTGAACCATGATCGACAGACGACCCCAATCACCACCGCCAGGCCCGGCGGCCATGCGCTCAACCACTTCTTTTTGCAGCATGAAGTGCATGTCGCGGATCAGCTCGGCGTTTTTCAGCAGGTGAAAAATCAACGGCGTGGAGATGTTGTACGGCAGGTTACCAACCACGCGCAGGGTGCGAGGGGCAGCATTGAGGCTCTTGAAGTCGAACTTCAGCGCATCACCCTGGTGCAGGGTGAAGTTGCTCATGCCGGCAAACTGACGGTTGAGGATCGGCACCAGATCCTTGTCGAGCTCCACAACGTCGAGCTGGCCACCGCTGTTGAGAATGCCTTCGGTGAGGGCACCCTGGCCCGGGCCGATTTCCAGCAGGCGTTCGCCAGCCTTGGCGTTGATGGCGCGCAGGATGCGGTCGATAACCCCGGCATCGTGCAGGAAGTTCTGACCAAAGCGCTTGCGCGCCTTGTGTTGGTATTGCTCGTTCATATACGGGTCTCGGCCATCTGGTAGGCGGTTTCCAGGGCGACTTGCAGGCTGCCGGTATCGATCTTGCCACTACCCGCCAGATCCAGGGCGGTGCCGTGGTCGACAGAGGTGCGGATAATCGGCAAGCCCAGGGTGATGTTGACTGCGGCACCAAACCCTTTGTACTTGAGTACGGGCAGGCCTTGGTCGTGGTACATCGCCAGCACTGCGTCGCAGTGTTCCAGATATTTGGGGGTAAACAGAGTGTCGGCAGGCAGCGGGCCACGCAGGTCCATGCCCTCGCTGCGCAGGCGCTCCAGGGTTGGTTCGATGATGTCTGTTTCTTCGTGGCCCAAATGGCCGCCTTCACCTGCATGGGGGTTGAGCCCGCAAACCAGGATGCGCGGCCGGGCGATGCCAAATTTTTGTTTTAGATCGGCGTGCAGAATGCGGGTGACCCGCATCAGTCGCTCGGGGGTGATTGCATCGCTGACCTGACGCAGGGGCAGGTGAGTGGTGACCAGTGCCACGCGCAGTCCGCGGGTGGCAAGCATCATCACGACCTGCGGTGTATGGGTCAGGTCGGCGAGGAATTCGGTATGCCCGGAGAACGGGATGCCCGCTTCGTTGATCACGCCCTTGTGCACCGGGGCGGTGATCATGCCGGCAAAGTCGCCATCCACGCAGCCCTGGGCGGCGCGTGTGAGGGTTTGCAGCACAAAGGCTGCGTTGGCCTTGTCCAGCTTGCCGGCGGTAACCGTGGCGTTCAACGGGGTGTCCCACACGTACAGGCTGCCTGCCGGAGCCGGCTGATCGGGCCAGTTGCCCGGCTCGACCGGTAGCAGGCTGACAGCCACACCGAGCTGCGCGGCCCGCTCAAGGAGCAGGTCGCAGCTGGTGATGGCGATCAGGGGGTGTGGCTGGTGTTGCGAGGCGAGTAGCAGGCACAGGTCGGGACCTATGCCTGCCGGTTCGCCGGGTGTCAGGGCAAAACGCTGTGTGTTCACTGCGCGGCCTGGCCTGCGCTGTCAGTACCGGTTGCGCCTGGCAGCTTGATTTCAACATAGGCTTCGTCGCGGATCTGACGCAGCCAGGATTGCAGCTCTTCATCGTATTTGCGGTTACGCAGAGCGTTCATAGCCTGTTGCTCGCGCGCCTGGGTGGTGCTGTCAGTGGCACGACGGCCAAGGACTTCCAGAACATGCCAGCCGTATTGGGTCTTGAACGGCTTGGACAGCACACCTTGCGGAGTGTCGGCCATGGCTTCGCGGAACTCGGGCACCAGCGAATTCGGGTCAACCCAGTTCAGGTCGCCGCCGTTGAGGGCGGAGCCCGGGTCTTCCGAGTAAGTCTTGGCCAGGGTGGCAAAGTCTTCGCCCGACGTAATGCGGTCGTAGATTTTGGCTGCCAGTTCCTTGGTTTGCGCTTCAGTACGAATTTCGCTTGGCTTGATCAGGATATGACGGACATGGACTTCGTCCACCACCACTGATCCACCGCCGCGTTTCGCGTTCAGCTTGAGGATGATGAAGCCGCCTGGCGTGCGCACTGGAGGTGTAACGTCGCCTACAGGCATCTCACTGAGCATGCGGTCGAAAGGGGGAGGCAGTTGAGCAGCTTTACGCCAGCCCATGTCGCCACCTTCCAGTGCCGTGTCGCTGCCGGAGCGGGCGATGGCCATTTGGGCAAAGTCAGCGCCCTGTTTGAGCTTGTTGTAGACCTCTTCAGCTTGCTTTGCCGCGTTCTGGATGGCTTCCGAGCTCGCGCTTTCAGGCGTCGGGATCAGGATATTGGCCAGGTGGAACTCTTCGGACATCTGCAATTTGCCCAGGTCCGAGGCCAGGAAGTTTTTCACTTCCTGATCCGTGACCTGAATGCGCTCAGCCACGCGGCGCTGACGCACACGGCTGATGATCATCTCGCGACGCACCTGTTCACGGGCATCTTCATACGACAGACCGTCGTGGGCCAGGGCCTGACGGAATTGCTCGATGGTCATGTTGTTGCGCTGGGCAATGGTGCCGATAGCCTGGTTCAGTTCTTCGTCCGTGATGCGAATGCCTGAACGCTCGCCGATCTGCAGTTGCAGGTTTTCGACGATCAGGCGCTCAAGCACTTGCTGATCCAGAACACTGGCAGGCGGTACACCCTGGCCACGCTTGGCGATGGTTTGCTGAACTTCGTGGACACGCTGGTCCAGTTGGCTCTGCATGATCACGTCGTTGTCGACGATGGCCACCACTTTATCCAGGGGCTGTACTGCAGCGCTGGCTGCAGTACCCAGGAACAACGCGCCCAGCATTAGCGGGCGCAGACACTCAGAAAGCTTGATCTTCACGTTCACGATAACCTTGGATGCCTTTGTCGAGGAAGCTCTCTACTTTGGTGCCAACAACGCCACCGAGACCTTTCAGCACAACTTGGAGGAAGAGACCATGGTCGCCCTTCTCGTTTTGAGGGGCTTCCTGGGTGTACTCGTCGTTGGATACCCAGTAACGGCTGATCAGACGAAGCTTCCAGCAGCAGTTGTCGTACTCGAAGCCACCGAAGGCTTCCAGGGTACGGTTGCGGTTGTAGTCGTACTGCCAGCGGCTGATGGCGTTCCATTGCGGCACGATCGGCCAGATAACCGAGAAGTCGTGCTGCTTGATCTTGTAGTAATCCTTGATGTAGCCAGGATCACCCGGGGACAGATAGTCGCCACCGCCCACAGTCCACTTGCCGGTGTACTGGTCGTAGCGCACCTGGTCGTTGCGGTAGCGGAAGCCTGCGTTGACCACCTTGTTCGGGTTGTCTTCAGGCTGGTAGTGCATCATCGCACTGCCTGAGCGCGGGCTGCGGGTTTCCGGATCCCAGTTGTAGTCAGCAGTCGCACGCCAGTCGCGGTTGAAGCGATAGGCGTATTCAAGGGCATAAGGGGACACGCTGGATGTAGCATCCTTGCGGTCTGCGTCAATGCCCGGTAACTGAACTTTGCGGTCCTTGAAGTAGTAGGCCTGGCCCACGCTGATGCGTTGACGCTCAAAGCCGTTGTCTTCGATCAGGCGGCTGGTCAGACCCAGCGACAGCTTGTTCTCGTCGCCTACACGGTCAGTACCGGTAAAGCGGTTGTCACGCCACAGCGAGGAATAGCTGAAGGTGCTTTCGCTGGTGTCGAAGATCGGGATGTCATCCTGATTTTTCTCTGGGACATACAGATAAAACGCACGCGGCTCGAGGGTCTGGCGGTAGTTGGTACCGAACCAGTTGGTGTTGCGGTCGAAGTACAGGCCGCTGTCGACGCTGGCGATTGGCACGCTGCGGTTGACCGAGCTATCGAATTTCTGGCCAGTGGGCAGCTCAGACTTTCCGGTGCCATCCAAGTCCAGGTCGTACTGGGTGTACATGTACTTCAGGGACGGCGTCAGGAAGCCATAGCTCCAGTTCAGCGGCAGGCTGACACTAGGTGCAAGATTCATGCGCGTACCGTTGGCACGGGCCAGGCCTTTCACGTTGGTGTCCAGACGATCTGCTGTGGTGCCGTCTTCGTTGGTGTACTTACCGGTTTCCAAGTCGCGATCGAATCGCACCAGTTCGGTGTTGTAGGCGAAGTTCAGGCCACCTGGGTGAGTTGGCAGCATCCCGTTGAGGGTGAGCTGCGGCAACATGTCGTAAGGCGTGATCTGGGTAACGGTAGCCAGTTGATAGGCCTGCACGTTCAGCTTGGCGGTGTAGTCATCGCCACGGTAGCTGACGGCGCCCTGCTGGTTCAGGTAGTCACGGCTTTCAACGCCGATCTGGTCACTTTCCAGGTCCTGGAAGTAATACGGATCGCTGATTTTGGTGTAGTCGACTTCGGTCAGTACACGGGAGTCGAGACCACCCTTGTGCTGCCAGTTAAGCATGTAGCGCTTGTCGGTGTAATCGGTCTGGCGCTTGCGGTCGTCGTTGTCGTCGTTGAGGTACGCGGCACCTAACTGGCCTTCGCTCGATTCGGTCAGGTAGCGGAACTCGCCTTCCATCAACAGGCCGCGCTTGGTCATGTAGCGCGGGTACAACGTGGCATCGTAGTTGGGTGCCAGGTTGAAGTAGTACGGGGTCACGAGCATAAAGCCGGTGTCGGTGCTGCTGCTGAAGGACGGCGGCAGGAAACCGGACTGGCGGCGATCGTCGATCGGGAAATAGATGTACGGGGTGTAGAACACCGGAATGTCCTTGACCCGCAGCGTTACGTTGGTGGCCGTACCGAAACCGGTGGCCGGGTTCAACGTGATGTTATTGCCCTTGAGCTGCCAGGCGTTGCTGTTTGGCTCGCAGGTGGTGTAGGTACCATCCTTGAGGCGGATGATCGAGTCTTCGGCACGCTTGGCATACAGCGCACTGCCGCGGATGCGCGACTTGTGCAGCACATATTCGGCGTTGTCGACCTTGGCCGCACCCGTGTCCAGTTGCACATCGGCGTGGTCGCCGACGATCAGTGCGCCGTTGTCACGCAGGCGCACCTTGCCGTTGAGCTCGCCACGGCTTTCAGCCTGGTACAGGCTGGCTTCGTCGGCTTCGATCTGCATGCTGCCCTGGCGCATGACTACGTCACCGGCCAGGGTCGCAACCTGCTCTTCCTGCTCATAGCGGGAGGCTTTGGCGCCGATAAAGGTCGGGGCGTCGCTTTTGCTGGTGGGGTCGTTCATGCCCGGACGGATGGGCTCTACGTACGAACCGGAGCAGTACGGGCCGGTTTCGGCAAACTGGGCAGCGGTCAGCTTGTCCCGGGGCACCCAGTCGAGGTGACTGTAATCGTCACTGCGCGCCTTGAGCCCACGGCCTTTGGCCTCGGTGACCAGCGGGGCCTGTTTGGCCTGCTCGCTGGTTTCACCGCTGGCACCCACAGACCCGTCACCGTGCGCAGGACGCGGTGGCAGTTGCGCCACGTTGGTTTTTGGTGCGCAATCCCAGCCCCCCGTAGCCGACACGGAACAGTCATACTGCTCCTCGGCAAACGCGAACGGCGTGGCGAGAGGTTGCATGGCCAGCAAACTGCCGGTTACCAGCAACGGAAATTTTTTACGAAACGCGGGGGATTTCAATGCCATCTTATTAGTCCGGGCTTCCTGCGTGCCATCAGCCCGCGGTGGGGGACCGCACGCCTATCGATGGTCTGGAAAAGATTCTGGATAATAAAGCATGACCCGCTTGACGGCTAGCGCCGTCGGAGACCCTTGTAATGCCTGACCAAGATGTACGCCTGCAACACCTGAAAGTTTGGCTGGATGAGCAGTTGGCAACCGTGTTCGAGAATGAGGGTTGGGGAGCTGTGCCCCCGGCCACGTTGACTGCTGCCAGTAGCGATGCGAGCTTCAGACGCTATTTTCGCTGGGAGGGCGAGGGCCGCAGTTTTGTTGTCATGGACGCGCCGCCGCCCCAGGAAAACTGCAAACCTTTCGTCGATATTGCTGATTTTTTGCGAACTTGCCTGATTAACGTACCGAAAATTTACGCTCAGGATCTTGATCGCGGCTTTCTATTGCTCAACGATCTGGGCAACAAGACCTTCCTGGACGTGATCAACAGCAGCAACGCCGACGAGTTGTTCAAGGATGCCATTGAAGCCTTGCTGGCCTTTCAGCAATTGCCGATGACCGAGCCTTTGCCCAGCTATGACGTGGCCTTGTTGCGTCGCGAGCTGGAGCTGTTCCCCGAGTGGTACGTGCGAGCTCACCTGGGGGTGGATTTCAATGAGCAGCAACAGGCCGTCTGGCAACGAGTCAGTACGCTGCTGATCGACAGTGCCCTGGCGCAGCCCAAAGTGCTGGTGCACCGCGACTTTATGCCGCGCAACCTGATGCTCAGCATTCCCAATCCTGGGGTGCTGGATTTCCAGGACGCAGTGTATGGCCCGGTGACGTACGACATTACGTGCCTGTTCAAGGACGCCTTCTTGAGCTGGCCTGAAGAGCGTGTGCGCAACTGGCTGCAGGATTACTGGAAGCTGGCGCTGCCGTTGGGCATCCCGGTGCAGCGCGATTTTGAAGAATTCTTGCGCGCCAGCGACCTGATGGGTGTGCAGCGGCATTTGAAAGTGATCGGCATTTTTGCCCGCATTTGTCATCGCGATGGCAAACCACGCTATCTGGCCGATGTACCGCGCTTCTTCTCTTATATAGAAGCTGTGCTGGCGCGACGTCCCGAGCTGGCAGAGCTGGGTGAGTTGTTCAGCAGTCTGGGGCTGGTCAGCGAGGTCGATGCATGAAGGCGATGATTCTGGCCGCCGGTAAGGGCGAGCGCTTGCGGCCACTGACCCTGCATACACCAAAGCCCTTGGTGCGTGTGGGTGGCGTGCCGTTGATCGAGTACCACTTGCGGGCGCTGGCCGCGGCAGGTTTTACCGACATTGTGATCAACCATGCCTGGCTGGGTCAGCAAATTGAAGATCATCTGGGCGACGGTTCGCAGTTTGGTGTCAGCATCCAGTACTCCCCGGAAGGCGAACCGCTAGAGACCGGTGGCGGAATTTTCCAGGCGCTGGCGTTGCTTGGCGATGAACCCTTTGCCGTGGTGAACGGTGATATCTGGACCGATTACGAGTTTGCTGCCTTGCGTCAGCCGTTGACCGGGCTGGCTCATCTGGTTCTTGTGGATAACCCGGCACACCACACGAGCGGTGATTTCAGCTTGAGCGGCGGACAGGTTCAAGATGGCATGTCGGGTGCCGATACGCTGACCTACAGCGGTATCGCCGTGCTTCACCCCGATCTGTTCAGGGGCTGTACGGCGGGTGCATTCAAACTGGCACCGCTATTACGTAACGCCATGGCGGCAGGGCAAGTGACAGGTGAGCGATTGCAAGGGCATTGGGTGGATGTAGGGACGCACGAGCGCCTGGCCGAGGTCGAGTCGTTGATCAAGGACGCGCGCTAGCATGTTGTGGCCAGGGACTCTGATCGGAGCCGGAGCAGGCTTTTTCATAGCCAGTATTCCGGGGGCCATGCTCGGTGCTTTACTGGGGCAGGCGCTCGACCGGCGCTTGCAACTGCACAGTTGGGCCGATCTGCTTGAGCGTTTTGGTGCCCGGCCGGTGCTGCGCAACGATGAGTTGTTGTTTGTGTTGCTCGGTCGTCTGGCCAAAAGCGGCGGACAGGTGGTGGGCAAGCATATCGAGCAGGCGCGGCTGGAAATGCGTCAGCTCGATATGGAGCCTGCAGCGCAAAAGCGTGCCATTGCCGCGTTCAACCGTGGCAAATCCGGTACTGATTCGCTGCGCGGTTACCTGAAACGGCTCAAGGCTCAGCCTCATGCGGCAGAAGGTGTATTGCGTGCCTGCTGGCGAATGATCCTGGCCGATGGCCGGGTGGCTCCCCAGGAACGTGAGCTGATAGTGCTTTGGGGGGGCTGGCTGGGCTGGACCCGCCAACAGGTTCTGGTGTTGGGTGGCGAACATGAGCCTCAGCCCAAACCGCTGGCGACCCGTGGCGGTACCTACCGGCAAGCGCTGCTTCTGCTGGGGGTGACCGAGGCCAGTGATCCTGAGCAAATCAAGCGAGCCTATCGGCGCCTGCTCAGTCGTCATCACCCGGACAAGGTTGCCGGCAGCGGTGCGGGCCCGGCGCAGGTGCGCGAGGCCACGGAAAAAACCCGTGAACTGCACCAGGCCTACGCCTCGATCCGTGAGCGGCGTGGTTTTTAGCGCAGTTTACTTATCCACAGGTTGCGGGCTGAGCCAGCCGCGTACACGGCGAAACAACTGCTCCTGTTCACCATCCCGGTTGCCCGGGGTGGCGAACAATCCGACCTGCTTGAAATTCGACCCGTTGGCTCGCTTGCTGGCCTGCAATCTTTGCAGGGCGGCTTCGCGGGCCAGGGGTTGGTCTTTATAGAAGATATCCAGCAGCGCCACGTTGAGGGCCGGGGTCAACTGGCTCAGGTCCGGCTCTGCCAACACAGGTTTGCGGGCAGACACCATGATCAGTTTCTGGATCTGGGCAGGATGCTTGGTACTGATATAACGCGACGCCCAGTAGGCCCCGGAACCATGGCCGAGCAGAACGATAGTGCGCATGTTCTGGTGCTGGGCAAAGGCAATCGCTGCATCAATACGGGCGAAGATGCGCTCGGCATCGGCCTTGTCCAGGTCTTGCCCGGTTTGAGCCGCTTCGGATTCCGTGCTTTCGGTGCCGTCACTGGCGGCCTGCTCGATGGGTTTGGCCGTGGTGGTGGCTGCCTTGCTGCTACTGTCTGTCGCAATTGCAGCAGGAGGTTTCTCTGGTTCGGCTTCGCGCGGCTGGCTGGCTTCGCTTTGCATGTCCGGCAGACTCAGGCTCAGGCTGGCCCAGTTGGCGTCCGGCAGCTTGTTGCGCAGAGGGCTGACGGTCAGTGGCCAGTCAGCGGTTTCACCGGCTCCGGGGATGATGATGACCGCACCCTCGGGGGCGCTGCTGTTTGCGGGCTTCCACAGGGCGAGAAAACTGTCATTGGGTGCTTGCAGTTGTTGTTGCTCATGTTGCGGCAATTGCCGCTCAAGGGCCGCCGCATCTTCCTGACTGCGCTCGGGCAGGGGCGCGCGAACTGCGGGTTCTGGCTCGACTTGGGGCTTGGTATCGGCTGCAAGCACTGGCAGGGCGAACGGCAATATCAGCGACAGGCACAAAGCCGGTAGTGCCAGACGATAAGAAAACATCGGTTATTCCAGGCCAGAAGTAGTACCGGCAGCGTAATGGGTTGATCAGTATTTGTCAGGGTATGACGGTTGAGATGAAATGTTTTTGCTCTCTGTGAGTTATCGGCTCCTGCTGTGGTTGCGTGGGCGTAGCGAGAAAATGCGTACAGTTCGGGTCTAGATCCAGCAGGCATCCCACAGGGGGTAATCACCGATCCGCGAGGTCAGTTGAGAGCGGATCGGGTTTTTGATGATGTAGCGGGCGATGTTTTTAATGTCCTCTTCCTGTCTGACAGCCCTGTCGTGATAGCCCCTTTGCCAGATTCGCTCACTGGATCGGCATGCTTGATTGACCGTAATGCTGCTGCGTGACTTGAATCGGCACATCAACTCGCCCAGGGTTTTGGTACGTAACTCTACGAGCCAGTGGCAGTGGTCAGGCATGACCACCCAGGCGATGGACCTGACGATGCCGTCGTCGTGAGCATGCCGGAGTTGGTTCACCACAAGACGGCCTAGATGGAAGTCGGTAAATACGGGTCGCCGTAGCTCGGTGACGGCGGTGAGCAGGTATATGTGGCCAGGTTCGGAGTAGCGCCCGGTGCGCAGGTGACAAGCGTTGTTTGAAATTGGCAATCCTTTGCCCTCGGTCTGTTTTTTTCTAACGCTAGATCAGCCATCGGCAAGTATCAAAGTGAACACTTAACCGGATATTGCACTTTGCGTAGCAGCTGCCGAAGGAACGAGGCTGCGTTCGGCGGCGAAGCCGTCGTAAAAACAGGCAACACGGTGTGTCATCTAAAACCGGGGTTGAGGGTTTACGGTCGCTGCGCAACCGAACGCAGCCTCGTTCCTTCGGCAGCTGCTACAAATGGCCAATCATCGCTGCTACGGTGTGCGGCACATAGCCAGCGGTATACAATGCGCGCCACCGTGTTTAGCCCACTAAAAGGTGCGTCATGCAGCCCTTCGCTATTGCCCCATCGATTCTTTCCGCCGATTTCGCCCGTCTCGGCGAAGAAGTGGACAACGTACTCGCCGCGGGTGCTGATATCGTTCACTTCGATGTCATGGACAACCATTACGTACCCAACCTGACCATCGGCCCGATGGTCTGCGCCGCCCTGCGCAAGTACGGCGTCACCGCACCGATCGATGCGCATCTGATGGTCAGCCCGGTCGATCGCATCATCGGCGACTTTATCGAAGCCGGCGCCACCTATATCACCTTCCACCCCGAAGCGACCCAGCACATCGATCGCTCCCTGCAACTGATCCGCGAAGGCGGCTGCAAGGCAGGTCTGGTGTTCAACCCGGCCACCCCGCTGGATGTGCTCAAGTACGTGATGGACAAGGTCGACATGATCTTGCTGATGAGCGTGAACCCGGGCTTTGGCGGGCAAAAATTCATTCCCGGCACGCTCAACAAACTGCGCGAAGCCCGTGCCCTGATCGATGCCAGCGGTCGCGAGATTCGCCTGGAAATCGACGGCGGCGTAAACGTTGGCAATATCCGTGAAATCGCTGAAGCCGGTGCCGATACCTTTGTCGCCGGCTCCGCCATTTTCAACACGCCAAACTATGAAGAAGTGATTCAGAAAATGCGTGCCGAGCTTGCGTTGGCCCGCCCATGAGCCGCTTTGAGCAGCTACTCCAGGGGCAGCTGCCAAAATTGGTGATGTTCGATCTGGATGGCACCCTGATTGATTCGGTACCGGATTTGGCCGTTGCCGTGGAGGCCATGCTGCTCAAGCTCGGTCGTCCGCCCGCCGGGATTGAAAACGTACGGCTGTGGATCGGTAACGGCGCGCCCATGCTGGTGCGCCGTGCCCTGGCCGGGAATATGGACGGCAGTGGTGTTGATGACACAGAGGCCGAACAGGCACTGGAAATTTTCATGGAAGCCTACGACGGTGGCCATGCACACACCAAGGTCTACCCCGGTGTGCGTGAAAGCCTCAAGTGGCTGCAAAAGCAGGGTGTTGAAATGGCCCTGATCACCAACAAGCCCGAACGCTTCGTGGCGCCATTACTGGATGAGTTGAAACTGGGACGGTTTTTTCGCTGGATTATCGGTGGCGACACCCTGCCACAGACAAAACCCGACCCTGCCGCCTTACTGTTTGTAATGAAAATGGCTGGCGCCACTCCCGCGCAATCGATATTTGTCGGCGATTCGCGAAATGACGTGCTGGCCGCCAAGGCTGCCGGCGTTCGTTGCGTAGCGCTGAGTTACGGCTACAACCACGGTCGCCCGATTGAAGAAGAGTCACCGGATATGGTGATTGGTAACCTGCAAGAGCTGATAGCCGGTTGCTTAGAATCTGCGCCTGAGATAACGTTGGGCAATTCTGTTTCCCCCTCTCGAAGAGATTCCATCGTGGTGGTCACCCGCAAACTCTGGATGAAAGTCATCAAGGCCCTGGCCCGCTGGCGTTGGCGCGCCTGACTTGAATCTGGCCGCGCAGTCGGCACGTTTGCATACCTGACCGTTTTACCCTCAGACCACGAGGCACCTCATGATCCGCGAAGAATTCCTGCGTTTGGCCGCTGCCGGCTATAACCGTATCCCCCTTGCACGCGAAACCCTGGCTGACTTCGACACGCCGTTGTCGATCTACCTGAAGCTGGCCGATCAGCCCAACTCCTATTTGCTGGAGTCGGTGCAGGGCGGCGAGAAGTGGGGGCGTTATTCGATTATTGGCTTGCCATGCCGCACTGTGTTGCGTGTGCATGATCATCAGGTCAGCGTGACCCATGACGGTGTCGAGATCGAAGCCTGTGAGGTTGAGGATCCACTGACCTTCGTCGAGCAGTTCAAGGCCCGTTACAACGTGCCGACCATCGCCGGCTTACCGCGTTTCAACGGTGGCCTGGTGGGCTATTTCGGCTATGACTGCGTACGTTATGTGGAGAAACGCCTGGGCAAGTGCCCGAACCCCGATCCTCTGGGTGTGCCGGATATTTTGCTGATGGTATCGGACGCCGTGGTGGTGTTCGACAACCTGGCGGGCAAGATGCACGCGATTGTGCTGGTCGACCCGGCTCAGCCTGAGGCTTATGAAGAAGGCCAGGCCCGGCTTGAGGCGCTGCTTGAACAACTGCGTCAACCGATCACCCCGCGTCGCGGCCTGGACTTTACAGCGCAGCAGTCGGCTGACCCGGTGTTTCGCTCCAGCTTCACCCAGGGCGATTACGAGAAAGCCGTCGATACCATCAAGGACTACATCCTTGCGGGCGATTGCATGCAGGTAGTGCCCTCGCAGCGAATGTCCATCGACTTCAAGGCTGCGCCCATCGACCTGTATCGCGCTCTGCGCTGCTTCAACCCTACGCCGTATATGTACTTCTTCAACTTTGGCGACTTCCATGTTGTGGGCAGCTCGCCGGAAGTGCTGGTACGGGTTGAAGACAATCTGATTACCGTACGCCCGATTGCCGGCACGCGTCCGCGTGGCGCAACCGAAGAGGCTGATCTGGCGCTTGAAGAAGACCTGCTCAGTGATGACAAGGAAATCGCCGAGCACCTGATGCTGATCGACCTGGGCCGTAATGACACGGGTCGTGTATCTGAAGTCGGTTCGGTCAAGCTCACCGAGAAAATGGTGATCGAGCGTTATTCCAACGTCATGCACATTGTGTCCAACGTCACCGGCCAGCTTAAAAGCGGGCTGACAGCGATGGATGCACTGCGGGCGATTCTGCCGGCGGGTACGTTGTCTGGCGCACCGAAAATTCGTGCGATGGAAATCATCGACGAACTGGAACCGGTCAAGCGCGGTGTGTATGGCGGGGCTGTGGGTTACTTCGCCTGGAACGGCAATATGGATACAGCGATTGCGATCCGTACTGCAGTGATCAAGGACGGAGAGCTGCATGTGCAGGCCGGTGGCGGCATTGTTGCTGATTCGGTCCCGGCCCTGGAATGGGAAGAAACGCTGAACAAGCGCCGAGCAATGTTCCGTGCCGTGGCCCTGGCCGAGCACACCCCGCGGGATTAAAAACCTGCAACCGGCCTTGTGGGAGCGAGCGTGCCCGCTCCCTTCCACAGGCTTTAGTAATTCAGACTTAGCCCGATATTGGCGCCCTGTTGCGTCACGCCATCACTTTTCCTTACGTTATAAGTCGCCTGCAGCCTGAGGTCGGCGGTCAGCCTGTGGCTAGCCCCCAGGCTGATACGCCCGAGGTTGCTTGGCGACGTATAGCCTTCGAGTTTGAAGCGATTGTTGGGCAGGCCGTTGAGCGCGGTATTCAGGCGCTGGGTATCGCTCTGGAACTCATGCTCATGGGCGGCTTCGCCGAACAGCAGAGTCTGTGGGGTGGCCTGGTAACTGGCGAGCAAACCCGCGCCCAGGCGCTTTGAAACCAGTGTCTGCTCTTCGTAGTTCAATGCAGTCGAACGTCGGCCCTTTTCTTCATAGCGGTTAACTTCCACCCGCGAGTAGTCGGCGCTGATAAAAGGCGACAGCTGCCACAGGTCTGCAGCCTGTGCGATTTCATACCCCAGGCGTGTACTTAATGCCCGCAGATGTCCGTCGGCCTGGCCTTGCTCCATGCCTTCACCCAAGCCAAGCGCGAATTTACGCTTTAGGCTGTCGTAATCCAACCTGCCCAAAGTCAGTGCGGCATCACCCCACCAGTGATTGTGCTGGTATTGGGCAAACACGCTGCCCATATAGCTGTTGAGCTTGTAGTCCGATTCATTGGCTCCGGTCTCCAGGCGTTGCCGGTAAAACCCGCCTGCAACGCCAAATCGCCAGGTTTCATCCAGCCTGTAGCTGGTGCCGATGTTCAGGTTGTAGCCTTTGCCATCGGCACTCACGGACGTGGCCTGCTTGTCGATTTCCAGGCGTTGCCCGCCACCGGCGAGCAGGGGTCTCCATTGGCCAACGGCTTGCCAATGGCCGTTATCGCCAGCCCATTGGTGACGCAGTTGGTCTTGATGGGCGTTTAGCGAGCCTTGGGCCATGACGGGTAACAAGGTCAGCTCCCATGGGGCGGCCAGCAATGAGTAGGCATAGTCGGCAATCAGCTGTTGCCCTGTCTCGGTGGGGTGTACCGAGTCGTTGAACAGCAGTTTGGCCGGGTTGGGGGTTGCGCTGTTGAGGCCGTACTGCGGGTTTTCCGTACACTCTTCGCCGTTGAAACAGGTCGCGACAAGGTCCTGCCCCAGTGCCAGGCCATAACGGGTGGGGTCTGCGATGGCTTCACGCAGCAGCAGCGGGATATTGAGGGGGATCACCTCGGCGTCAATCTGCGCCAGTTGCTGGGTTAGCTCATGATTGAACAGAGCGCTCAGGGCGCTGGTGCCAGCCTGTGTGGGTGTACCGTAAACGGCTGGCGTCAGGCCCAGGTCGGGCAGCAGCCAGACCATGATGTAGCGTGCCCCTGCCTGTTGCAGGGTGTGGGCGCTTGCCGCCAGCCTTTGTGCGGCTTGGCCTGCTTCGGCGGGGTTGGTGACCTTGCCTTGGAGAAAGTCATTGCCGCCACCTGAAATGAAATACAACGCCTTGGGGTCAGCCGTGAAGCTGTTCTGCACAAGGTAACCAGGCTTGCTGCGCAGGACGTAGCCGCCTACCAAGGCCCAGTCATCCGGGAAGGCGACCTTTGACTCGGTCTTGATGGAATTGAGTATCTGGTCTGTGCGATAGCCGCCCACCGCCCAGTTGTTGCCGTCGGGTTCCCCGGTAAGAAAGTTACCCGGCGATGTGGACGGGCGCAGATCTGCGGGTGCGATACCCAGTTTTATGCCCAGCCGAGTGGGCGCAACGCCAGCATATTCCTCACCCCGGTATTCCTTGTACGTCGGTCCGGTGAGATTGGTGAAACGCATGCCACTGCCTACCCCTGGATAATGCCCCGAGTCGCTCAGGCTGTCGCCGAACACAATCATGGTGGAGTACGGGGAGGGTGCTGCAACTGCTCGTTCACTGACGACGGACAAGATACATCCCGCCAGGGGGATAATTAGGGAAAACCTGCGCATGTGACGACCTGTTTTTATTATTTGGGTTACAGACCTTAGCAAGACAATCTGTATTAAATGTTTCATGAAAAACAAAGTCACAAAGTACTTAGCAGGTGTTTTTCCCCGTATGTGCTGCCCCGTGTTGCACCTGTTGCAAGGCTACGTTACTGTGCCATGACGTAGAAATGAGACCCTTCCTGTGTTGATCATCAGCAAACTCTTTATGCGAGTTCTCAAGGCCCATGGCCGTTGGCGTTGGCGCGCCTAATATTTCTCTGCCGGCCTCGCCGGACCTGCCCCCTGCGTTTTCCTGAATGGCTACCCCTCGGTTGGTGTGTTCAATCCAGCAATCGAAACTGCGGGTAATGCATTCTGAAAACAGTTTTGAATGTCAGTGAATTCAGAGGTTTAGCAACATGTTGCTGATGATCGATAATTACGACTCTTTTACTTACAACGTTGTGCAGTACCTCGGCGAGTTGGGTGCCGAGGTCAAGGTGGTACGCAACGATGAGTTGACCGTGGCCCAGATCGAAGCGCTCCAGCCCGAGCGCATTGTGGTCTCGCCCGGGCCATGCACGCCGAATGAGGCGGGCATCTCTCTTGAAGCCATCAAGCACTTTGCGGGCAAACTACCGATCCTGGGCGTGTGCCTGGGCCATCAGTCCATCGGCCAGGCCTTTGGCGGCGATGTGGTACGCGCGCGCCAGGTGATGCACGGCAAGACCAGTCCGGTTTATCACCTTGATACCGGAGTGTTCCAGGGCCTCAATAATCCGCTGACCGTGACCCGTTACCACTCGTTGGTGGTCAAGCGCGACACCCTGCCGGATTGCCTGGAGCTGACGGCCTGGACCCAGCTTGAAGATGGCTCGGTCGACGAGATCATGGGCCTGCGCCACAAGACGCTGAACATCGAAGGGGTGCAGTTTCACCCTGAGTCGATCCTGACCGAACAGGGTCATGAACTGTTTGCCAACTTTCTTAAACAAACCGGCGGCACGCGCTAAGGACTTCAAATGGATATCAAGACAGCCCTGAACCGTATCGTCGGTCACCTCGACCTGACCACCGATGAAATGCGTGATGTGATGCGCGACATCATGACCGGTCAATGCACCGAGGCGCAGATTGGCGCGTTCATGATGGGCATGCGCATGAAGAGCGAAAGCATCGACGAAATCGTCGGTGCCGTGACCGTGATGCGCGAGCTGGCAGACAAGGTTGAACTCAAGACCCTGGACGGCGTGGTCGATATCGTTGGTACCGGCGGCGACGGCGCGAATATTTTCAACGTGTCCACCGCTTCGGCGTTGGTGATTTCGGCCGCTGGCTGCACGGTGGCCAAGCATGGCAACCGCGCGGTGTCCGGTAAAAGCGGCAGTGCCGACCTGCTGGAAGCGGCCGGTGTGTACCTGAACCTGACCCCGGTTCAAGTTGCCCGCTGCATTGACAGCGTGGGCATCGGTTTTATGTTCGCACAATGCCATCATGGCGCCATGAAGCATGCGGCCATCCCTCGTCGCGATCTTGGCCTGCGTACCCTGTTCAATATGCTTGGCCCGCTTACGAATCCGGCTGGTGTATTGCATCAAGTGGTCGGCGTGTTCAATCAGGCGCTGTGCCGGCCCCTGGCTGAAGTGTTGCAGCGTCTGGGCAGCAAGCACGTGCTGGTGGTGCACTCGCAGGATGGCCTGGATGAGTTCAGCCTGGCAGCACCGACCTTTGTAGCGGAATTGCATAAAGGTGAAATCAAGGAGTATTGGGTTCAGCCTGAAGACCTTGGCATCAAGAGCCAAAGCCTGTTTGGCCTGGTGGTCGACAGCCCGGAGCAATCGCTGGAGCTGATCCGTGATGCCTTGGGGCGGCGCAAAACCGAAGCAGGCCAGAAAGCGGCTGAAATGATTGTACTCAATGCAGGTGCTGCTCTGTACGCCGCGGACCTTGCCTACACACTCAAAGAAGGTGTGGAATTGGCCCACGACGCGCTGCATACCGGGCTGGCCCGGGAAAAGCTCGAAGAGCTCGGCGCCTTTACCGCGATTTTCAAGCAGGAGAATGAAGCATGAGTGTGCCAACCGTTCTGGAAAATATTCTGGCGCGTAAAGTTCAGGAGGTTGCCGAGCGCAGTGCGCGGGTAAGCCTGGCTGAACTTGAGCGTTTGGCCGCTCAGGCTGATCCTGTTCGTGGTTTTGCCAGTGCCTTGCTGGCGCAGGCCAGGAAAAAACAGCCCGCGGTGATTGCTGAAATCAAAAAGGCATCGCCGAGCAAGGGTGTGATTCGCGAGCACTTCGTGCCTGCCGAGATTGCTAAAAGCTATCAGGCAGGTGGCGCTACCTGCCTGTCAGTGCTGACCGATATCGACTACTTCCAGGGTGCCGATGCGTACCTGCAGCAGGCACGTGCCGCGAGTACTTTGCCGGTTATCCGCAAGGACTTCATGATCGACCCTTACCAGGTCGTCGAAGCCCGGGCGTTGGGCGCCGACTGTGTGCTGTTGATCGTCTCTGCCCTGGACGACGTAAAAATGGCCGAGCTGGCGGCTGTTGCCAAAAGCGTCGGGCTGGATGTGCTGGTTGAAGTGCATGATGGCGATGAGCTTGAACGTGCGCTTAAAACCCTCGACACACCGCTGGTGGGTATCAACAACCGCAACCTGCACACCTTTGAAGTCAGCCTGGAAACCACGCTGGACCTGTTGCCGCGCGTTCCCCGTGACCGTTTGGTGATTACCGAAAGCGGCATTCTCAACCGGGCGGATGTGGAGTTGATGGAAATCAGCGAAGTGTATTCGTTCCTGGTGGGCGAAGCCTTTATGCGTGCCGAAAACCCGGGCAATGAACTGCAGCGCTTGTTCTTCCCTGAGCGTGCTACTGCAGTGACGGGCTCGACCCTGGATTGACCCAATCCCCCCCCCTGTGGGAGCGGGCTTGCTCGCGATAGCATCAGTGCGATTTGCCTGTCAGGCCACGGCGCCTGAATCGCGGGCAAGCCCGCTCCCACAAGGGCTCAGTGTCTGATAAGGAATCCCATGACACCCATTCAGCAACTCACCGTCGAAGCCGGCCTCAAGGCCGAACAGGATTTACTGGCATCTGTGTGTGCCGGTGAGTGCGAGGCGGGTGTGCTGTTCTGGCAGCCCACCGACCGGGCGCTGGTCATGCCACGGCGCTTGAGTCGCCTGCCCGGTTTTGAGCAGGCCAGTGTCGAACTGGCTGCCAGTGGCTGGCCAATCCTGCTGCGTGAAACCGGTGGCGAACCCGTTCCGCAATCGGCATCGACCGTCAATATTGCCCTGGTTTACGCACCTTTACCCAGTGAAGGCGATCATGGGCGTATCGAAACGGCTTATCGCCGTTTGTGCGAGCCCATCTGTGATTTGTTGACGCAATTGGGTGGGGAGGCGTCTTTGGGGGAGGTTGAAGGCGCGTTTTGTGATGGTCGCTTCAACGTCAATCTCAATGCCCGAAAACTGGTAGGCACCGCCCAGCGCTGGCGCCAGAGCAAAGGCGGGCAGCGCCCTGTCGGTCTTGTGCACGGTGCCTTGCTGGTGGATAACGAACGTGAGTCGATGGTGGCTGCAGTCAATCGATTCAATCGGTTATGCGATCTGGAGCAACATTGCATGGCCGACAGCCATATTGCGCTGCACGAGGCCTTTGCCGCTCCGGATTTCTTTGAACGCCTGAGTGCCAGTTATCAACAGCTCCTGGCGCCCTTGCTCAAGGTTTAGCGCGTACCGAACACCACCATGGTCTTGCCTTTGACGCTTACCAGGTTCTGTTCTTCCAAGCTTTTGAGTACGCGTCCTACCATCTCTCGCGAACAGCCGACAATCCTGCCGATTTCCTGCCGAGTGATCTTGATTTGCATGCCATCGGGATGGGTCATGGCGTCCGGTTGCTTGCACAGTTCCAGCAGGCAGCGAGCCACTCTTCCGGTGACATCAAAGAACGCAAGATCACCGACCTTGCGTGTGGTGTTGCGCAGGCGCTGTGCGATTTGGCCACTCATCGCGTAAAGAATTTCTGGTTCTTGCTGGGTGTACTCTCGGAATTTTGGGTAGCTGATTTCAGCAACTTCGCACTCGGTCTTGGCTCGAACCCATGCACTGCGCGTCTGCTCCTGGCCTGCCTGTTCAAACAGACCCAGCTCGCCGATAAAGTCGCCGCTATTGAGGTAGGCAATGATCATTTCACGACCTTCCTCGTCTTCAATCAAAACCGTTACCGAGCCTTTGATGATGAAAAACAGGGTGTGTGAAGATTCGCCAGCGCAGATGATATTGCTCTTGGCGGGGTAGCGTTTGCGCTGGCAAAAAGTCAAAAACTTGTCGAGGTTTTTGATCTTGGGTATGGGAGTAAGAGCAACCATGGTTGTTTCCCGAAAAGCTGGCACAGTAAGGGTCAGATCTATTTTTATATAGAGTGCTAGCTGGCTGGCGCCGGCTATTTGGCGCCAGCTTACCAGACAGGTTCTGTGTGGTTAGTAGAATTTTCAGAGTGGCTTATCGGAGAAACGCTTCAGTGCGGCGAGTTATGAGTTTCTGGCCCTGTGCTAAGCTGGCGCCCCTTTTAAAACAGTGGAGTCTGGGCGATGAAGGCACGCATTCAATGGGCTGGCGAAGCCATGTTTTTGGGCGAATCCGGTAGTGGCCACGTTGTTGTAATGGATGGCCCGCCTGAGAGTGGCGGTCGCAACCTGGGCGTGCGTCCGATGGAAATGCTGCTGTTGGGCCTCGGCGGCTGCAGCAACTTTGACGTGGTCAGCATTCTCAAGAAGTCGCGTCAGGCGGTTGAGAGCTGTGAAGCGTTTCTGGAGGCTGAGCGCGCCACCGAAGATCCAAAGGTGTTCACCAAAATACACCTGCACTTTGTGGTCAAGGGTCGTGGTTTGAAAGAAGCCCAGGTCAAGCGCGCCATCGAGCTGTCGGCCGAGAAGTATTGTTCGGCTTCGATCATGCTCGGCGCTGCGGGTGTTGCCATCAGCCATGACTATGAAATTATTGAACTGGCCTGAGCGGACATTCAATTTTCATAAAAGCGATGCAGACTCTGGCGATCAGTCGCTGACGTCTGCATAATGCGCCACTTTTTTCAGGGTAGTGGCGGGGTTGATTCCCGGCCGCATGTCCGAACAGATAACCAAAATCGCCATCGCGAAGAGGTGTTAACCGTCCTACGCAGGTGCGTCCCACGCACTTGACGGGCATGCTGGATCACGCGGCCGAGCCGCATCGACATAGAGAGTTTTATAACGGTGAAAAGCAAACTCAAGCTCCACGGGTTCAATAACCTGACAAAGACCTTGAGCTTCAACATCTATGACATCTGTTATGCGGAAACCCCGCAAGACCAGCAGGCATATGTTGAGTACATCAATCAAGAGTACGACGCAGAGCGCCTGACGCAGATCCTTACAGATGTGGTTGATATCATTGGTGCCAACATCCTGAACATTGCCCGTCAGGATTACGACCCCCAAGGCGCCAGCGTGACTATTCTGATCTCCGAGCAGCCGGTAATACCTACCGAAAGCCAGATCGAAGAGTCCCCAGGCCCGCTGCCCGAGACCATCCTGGCTCACCTCGACAAAAGCCATATCACGGTGCATACCTACCCGGAAATTCATCCGGTTGATGGGATTGCAACATTCCGTGTGGATATTGACGTGTCGACGTGCGGCGTTATTTCACCGCTTAAAGCTCTCAACTATCTGATCCATCAGTTTGATTCGGATATCGTGACTGTCGATTACCGTGTACGGGGTTTCACCCGTGACGTGGAAGGCAAAAAGCACTTTATCGATCACGAGATCAACTCGATCCAGAACTACCTCTCCGAAGACACCCGCGACGGTTACCAGATGACCGACGTAAATGTGTACCAGGAAAACCTGTTCCACACCAAGATGCTGCTCAAGGAGTTCGAACTGGATAACTACCTGTTCGGCGATGCCACCAGCAATCTGTCGGTTGAACAGCGCGCCCAGGTCACTGAACGGGTGAAACACGAAATGCTCGAGATTTTCTACGCGCGCAACATGGCGTAAATTCTCGGCATATAAAAAGGCGGCTACCTCACGGTAGCCGCCTTTTTTTGTGCTTCGCAGAACCCCTGTGGGAGCGGGCTTGCTCGCGATGGCCTGACCACGGTTAGACAGAAAGGCCGCGGCGCTTGAATCGCAAACTGGCCTGCTTGCACAAAGACTGTGCTGTCAGATCCGGTAGGTGCTTTTGGTCATGACCTTGGCCATCAGGCTCATGCCGAACTTCACCGGGGCAGGGAAGCGAAAACCGCCGGCATTGAGCGCGGACTCTGCGTGCTGTTCTTCGTCGATACGCATTTGCTCAAGAATTGCCCGGGACTTTTCATCCTCAGGCGGCAGTTGCTCAAGATGCTCGTTCAGATGCTTGCACACCTGATCTTCAGTCGCTGCCACGAACCCCAGGCTGACTTTGTCGCTAATCAAGCCGGCAGCGGCGCCTATCCCGAAGGACATGCCGTAAAATAACGGGTTCAGCACGCTGGGGTGGCTATCCAGTTGACGGATGCGTTGTTCACACCAGGCCAGATGATCGATTTCTTCTTCCGCGGCATGTTCCATCGCCTCACGCACATGGGGAAGCTTGGCTGTCAGCGCCTGGCCTTGATACAAGGCTTGAGCACAGACTTCGCCGGTATGGTTGATACGCATCAGACCGGCAACATGACGCTTGGCCTGTGGGTCCAAAGGGTGTTCAGGTTTGACGATGGCAGGCGACGGCCGATGCGGCTGACCGCTGAACGGCAGCAGTGTTCGCAAGGCGGTATCGGCTTGTAACAGAAGACGGTCAATCGGCGAGTAGTGACGTTGGGTAGTCATGCTTACCTCCGGAAAAAATCACGGCGGTCAGTTTACCCCAATCCCGCAGCCGGGGTTTGCGTTGGATCACGGGTGAACGCGAGAGCCATCGGGCTCACGCGTCATAGTTATTGATCAATCAACCCGGCGGCCAGTTCATCTGGCGCTGACCCAGAACATGCATATGAATGTGGTAGACGGTCTGACCGCCCTTTTCATTGCAGTTCATCACCACGCGAAAGCCGTCTTCGCAGCCCAGCTCTTTGGCCAGACGCTGTGCCGTGAACAGGATATGGCCTGCCAGCGGCTTGTCTTCTTCGGTCAGGTCGTTGAGCGTGCGGATCGGTTTTTTCGGGATAACCAGAAAGTGGACCGGTGCTTGTGGGGCGATATCGTGAAAAGCCAACACTTGATCGTCTTCATAGATGATCTTGGCGGGTATTTCGCGGTTGATGATCTTGGTGAACAGAGTATCCAAAGCTGTGTCTCCGTGAGTGAAGTCCGGTCTGAGTGTACTCAGGGCAGTCAGTTACGCCCAGCCTCGTTAACGAGGGCAGTAGGATTTGTTGACTGAGGCGGCTATTTTTCGCGTCATCCAGCGTGAGAGCAGGCGTGGCAAGCGAGTTATCCAGCGATTGCGCCGCCCGGGAATGATGATCGCCCTGTTTTTGTCGAGTGCGCGCAAAGTGTAGAGCGCAACTTCTTCTGGGGTCATGGCGCTGGTACTTTGCTTGATGGCGTCGGTATTCATGTTGGCTGCATCAAAAAAGCGGGTGCGGGTGATGCCGGGGCAAAGGACTGAAACCTTGATGCCGGTTTTTTTCACTTCCTCGCGCAAACCTTCGGAAAAATGCAGCACATAGGCCTTGCTCGCAAAGTAGGTGCTGAGCCAGGGCCCGGGCTGGAAGGCGGCGATCGAAGCTACATTGAGAATTTGCCCGCCGCCCTGGACGGCCATCATATTGCCGACGGCGTGGCACAAGCGGGTGAGCGCCAGCACATTGAGCTCGATCAGATCTTGTTCGGCACTCCAGTCGTGGGCCAGGAACGGCCCGCAGGTGCCTATGCCCGCGCAGTTGACCAGCAGGTCGATCTGACGATCGCCTTCTTCGAGTTCGAGCAAAAAACCGGACAGGCGCAGGGGCTCGCCAAGATCACAGGCGCGGAACAACACCTCGATACCGAAACGCTGGGTCAGCTCAAGGGCAATGGTTTCCAGCGCATCCCGTTGGCGGGCCACCAAAATCAGGCTGCGCCCACGTCGGGCAAGGGCTTCAGCCAGGGCCAGGCCAATGCCGCTGGTGGCGCCAGTGATTAAAGCGTAACGGGTCATGCTGTTCTCCATTGCAACGGTACAGTCCGGTGACAATGATGTCCCTGGCGTTAACGCGTTCATTAAGGCACGCAGTCTACAGGCTGTTGCTGTTCACTGCGTTGATCACCGCAGTCATCAGGCCCAAAGCCAGCACGGCAACCATTGCGCAAATGCCCAATCCAATCAAAAAGATCGTGATTGCTGCCAGCACGTTGACGGCCCGGCTGTTGGGCGGTGGCGGCGGGCCAAATTTATTTGGGCCGGGCGTGCCGGGCATCAGCAGCATCATGAGGGACAGGACCAGATTGGCCACTGGCACCAGATGCAGCAACAGCATCCAGGCAGACCAGTTTATGTCGTGTAAACGCTGGGCGCTGATTCTCAGGCTGATGATGAAGTAGGCCAATGTGAGCGTTGCACCACAGGTAATGCCAAGCGTGGGGGAAACCTTGACGGCAAGCAGCACCAGCAGTGACGTGATCATGGCGATGATGCTGATGATCATGCTCCAGGCCAGTAGCCGTAAACGCCCGATCCGGCCGCTGAATCCCAAAGGGTCAAGCGGTGCGTAGTGTTCTTGAGGGGTTTTGTCCAGGCTCAGCTCGGGCATGGTGGCTTCCTTGTCCGGATGTGTTTAACAAAAGCCCGCCGGGATTGGCGGGCTTGGTGCTGTCAGTGATGCGGCCAATGTCGGGCCAGCGTCGAAGTGAGGTTATGCGCCTTGCGGTATTCCTCATCGAGGCGTGCAATCAATTGATCGGTGGTGGGTAGATCGTGGATTTCTCCTACGCCTTGGCCCGCAGACCAGACCGTTTTCCATGCTTTGGCTTCATCGGTCAGCGGTTTGAGCCTGGCTTCGCTTTTGCCCTGGAGTGCCGCAAGGTCGAAACCTGCATTTTCAAGGCTTTGGCGCATAAAGCTGGCGGGTACCCCTGACACTGCCGGGGTGTGGATGATATCGGCAGCGCGGGATGCCAGCAGCATCTCTTTGTAGGCATCAGGCGCTTGGCTCTCTTGTGTAGCGATAAAGCGCGTGCCGAGGTAGGCAAGGTCTGCGCCCATAATCTGCGCGGCCAGGATTTCGTGGCCGTGGTTCAGGCAACCCGAGAGCAATACGGTTTTGTCGAAGAACTGGCGAATTTCGGCCAGCAATGCAAACGGGCTCCAGGTGCCCGCATGGCCACCGGCTCCGGCGGCGACGGCAATCAGCCCGTCGACCCCGGCTTCTGCGGCTTTTTCGGCATGACGACGGGTGGTGACATCGTGGAACACCAGCCCGCCATAACTGTGGACGGCATCCACCACCTCTTTGACTGCGCCCAGGCTGGTAATGACGATGGGCACCTTGTGCTCGATGCAGATCGCCAGGTCGGCCTGTAGCCGTGGGTTGCTGTTGTGCACGATCAGGTTCACGGCGTAGGGCGCAGGGTTATCCAATGTGGCGAGCCCGGCTTCGATCTCTTCCAGCCAGGCCTTGAACCCGCTGCTTTCACGCTGGTTGAGTGCAGGGAAGCTGCCCACTACCCCGTTGCGACAGCAGGCCAGCACCAGTTGCGGGTTGGAAATCAGAAACATGGGCGCAGCAACTACCGGCAGGCGCAAGCGTTGTTCAAGCAGGGCGGGCAGCGACATTGGATAACCTCGGCTAGTCAGGATGTGAGTTTAAAACGGTTTGACCACCACCAGAATTACGATAGCCAGCAAGAACACCACCGGCACTTCGTTGAACCAACGGTAGAACACGTGAGTGCGTTTGTTTTCACCACGGGCAAAACGCTTTACCTGTGCGCCGCACATATGGTGATAACCAATCAGCAGAAACACCAGTGTCAACTTGGCGTGCATCCAGCCTTGGCTGAGAAAGCCTGGGCTTAGCCACAATAGCCAGCCGCCGAAGATCAGGGTCGCAATCATTGCAGGCCCCATGATGCCGCGATACAGCTTGCGTTCCATGATGCTGAAGCGTTCTTTGCTGACGGAATCTTCGCTTTGTGCGTGGTAAACAAAGAGGCGGGGCAAGTAAAAAAGGCCTGCAAACCAGCAGACAATGCTGATGATGTGGAAGGCTTTTAGCCATAGATAAAGCATTTTTAGTTATTCCCAGGTTCACGGTAGATCAAATAGTAGTAGTAGAGCGTCTGTGAGTCACCTTGGCGGTTGTCGCAGGGGCGCGCTGACCCTATTATCAAAGGCTTTCCAGTGGTTTCGTTGAGGGCAGGTTATGGTCAAGGTCGGTATTGTCGGCGGCACGGGTTACACCGGGGTCGAATTGCTGCGTTTGCTGGCACAGCATCCGCAGGCAGAAGTGGTAGTCATCACTTCTCGATCCGAGGCGGGCCTGCCGGTTGCCGATATGTATCCCAACCTGCGCGGCCACTATGACGGCCTGGCCTTCAGCGTGCCGGACACGCAAACCCTGGGCGCGTGCGATGTGGTGTTCTTCGCTACACCTCACGGCGTAGCCCATGCCCTGGCGGGTGAACTGCTGGCCGCAGGCACCAAAGTTATCGACCTCTCTGCTGACTTCCGTCTGCAGGATGCCGAAGAGTGGGCCAAGTGGTACGGTCAGCCCCACGGTGCGCCAGAATTACTGGACGAAGCCGTATACGGCCTGCCGGAAGTGAACCGCGAGCAAATCAAAAAGGCCCGCTTGATCGCTGTGCCAGGTTGCTATCCGACCTCGGCGCAGTTGGGTTTCCTGCCGCTATTGGAGGCCGGTCTTGCAGAGACGACGCAGTTGATTGCTGACTGCAAGTCAGGTGTGAGCGGTGCCGGTCGGGGTGCCAGTGTGGGCGCGCTGTATGCCGAAACGTCAGAAAGCATGAAGGCGTATGCCGTTAAAGGTCATCGTCATTTGCCAGAAATTCGTCAGGGTCTGCGCCGCGCAGCGGGCAAGGATGTGGGGCTGACCTTCGTTCCGCATTTGACGCCGATGATCCGTGGTATCCATTCCACGCTCTACGCAACCGTGGTTGATCGCTCCGTTGATCTGCAGGCCTTGTACGAGAAGCGCTATGCCAACGAACCTTTCGTCGATGTGATGCCGGCTGGCAGCCACCCTGAAACCCGTAGCGTTCGCGGTGCCAACGTATGCCGTATTGCGGTGCATCGTCCGCAGGATGGCGACCTGGTGGTGGTGTTGTCGGTGATCGACAACCTGGTCAAGGGCGCGTCTGGCCAGGCCGTGCAGAACATGAACATCATGTTCGGTCTGGATGAGCGTCTGGGCTTGTCCCATGCTGGGATGTTGCCTTGACTGCAGCGTAGATTTGCGGCTTCAAACGGCAAGCGGGCAGTGCTTCGCTTGCCGTTGCTACTTATGAATAGTT
This sequence comes from Pseudomonas sp. FSL R10-0056, assembly GCF_009600105.1. Lineage (NCBI taxonomy): Bacteria > Pseudomonadati > Pseudomonadota > Gammaproteobacteria > Pseudomonadales > Pseudomonadaceae > Pseudomonas > Pseudomonas sp. FSL R10-0056. Next base: position 4,666 of record NZ_WIWL01000177.1, on the reverse strand, counting down.
GACCGCTTTTCTAGGAGAAGCGGATAATGCGCGTCATCACGCATTATGGCGGCATAACGCCGGGAGATAGTCAGCATGAGCGTCGAATCCTTCACCCCCATGGCTTTGCAATTCACCGAAGGTGCTGCGCACAAGGTGAAGAGCCTGGTCGATGAAGAGGGTAATGATCGTTTGAAGTTGCGCGTATTCGTTACGGGCGGCGGTTGTTCCGGTTTTCAGTATGGCTTCACCTTCGATGAAGAAGTGGCCGATGACGACACCCTGGTTGAGCGCGAAGGCGTTAGCCTGGTGGTCGATCCCATGAGCTTCCAGTACCTGGCGGGTGCCGAGGTGGATTATCAGGAAGGTCTGGAAGGCTCGCGCTTTGTAATCAAGAACCCGAATGCCACCACCACCTGTGGTTGCGGCTCGTCGTTCTCGATCTGATTGCATTAACAGGCTTTAAACTCAACGCCGCGTCGATTCGCGGCGTTTTGCTGTCTGGCGTTTGGCGGAGGAGTCAGGCGGGGTAGATGGCGCCCAGCACGCGAAGGCCGCGTGCGCCGGTAACGCTGGGGCGGTTGGTGGGGATGCCTTCCAGGCAGCAGTGGGCAAGCCAGGCAAAGGCCATGGCTTCAACCCAGTCAGGGTCAACCCCCTTGGCCTGGGTGCTGCTCACTCGAGCGGGTGCAAGCAAATCGCCAAGGCGGGCCATCAAGGCTGCGTTATGGGCGCCACCACCGCATACCAGCAGCTCGTCCGTGTGTGGCTGGGCTGTTTGCAGCGACTGCACGATGGTCTGTGCGGTGAGTTCCAGCAAGGTTGCTTGAACGTCTTCGGCAGGAAAGGTCGGCAGATTGAACAGGTGCTGCTTCAGCCATGCGAGGTTGAATACCTCACGGCCTGTGCTTTTTGGGCCCTGGGTCTGGAAGAACGGGTCGCTGAGCAGGGCGTTGAGCAGCAGCGGTTCAACCTTGCCGCTGGCTGCCCAGTCGCCGTTGCGGTCATAGAGTTCGCCACGTTTTTCCTGTATCCAGGCATCCAGCAAGACGTTTCCGGGGCCGCAGTCGAATCCTGCAACGGGAAGGGCGGGGGTTATCAGGCTCAGATTACTGAAGCCGCCTACGTTCAGTACCGCACGGTTGCCGCCTTCACCTGTGAACAAGGCCTCGTGGAACGCAGGAACCAAGGGCGCGCCCTGGCCCCCGGCAGCCACATCGCGACGACGGAAATCACCGACGACGCAGATGTCAGTCAGTTCGGCCAGCAGTGCCGGATTGCCGATCTGCACGGTAAAGCCCCGGGCGGGCTCGTGGCGAATGGTCTGACCATGACTGCCGATTGCGCGGATATCAGCAGGGGAGAGTTGTTGCTGTGCGAGAAGGGTGTTGACGCCCTGAGCCGCCAGCTCGACCCAGTGGTTTTCGGCAATTGCACAGCGGGCCACTTCATCTGCGCCGCTGGCGCACAAGCCAAGCAACTCGCTGCGCAAGGCCTTCGGCATGGGGGTGTAATGGGTGGCGAGCAATCTGATGCCTGCCTCCAGCTCTATAAGGGCAATGTCCATACCGTCCAGGCTGGTTCCGGACATCACGCCTATATAGAGGGCCATGGCTTAGCGCTTGCTCGAGGCCAGAAGAGTGGCCTTTTCCTGGTTCATGCGCGCCATCAACGGCTGGCTCTGCTGCAGGAAGCGGGTGCGTTCGGCCTTGGCGATCGGGTCGGCCATCGGCAGTTTCTGGCCCAGCGGGTCAACGTGTACGCCGTTAACCTGGAATTCGTAGTGCAAGTGCGGGCCGGTCGAAAGGCCGGTAGTGCCGATATAGCCAATCACCTGGCCCTGCTTGACCGAACCGCCGGTTTTCACGCCCTTGGCGAAGCCTTGCATGTGCCCGTAAAGGGTACGGTAGGTGTTGCCGTGTTGAATGATCACGGTGTTGCCATAGCCTCCCCGACGGCCGGCTAGAAGCACTTTGCCGTCACCGGTAGCCTTGATTGGAGTACCGCGTGGCGCTGCGTAATCCACACCTTTGTGGGCGCGGATCTTGTTCAGGATCGGGTGCTTGCGGCCTGAGGAAAAGCGCGAGCTGATACGGGCAAAGTCCACCGGTGTGCGGATGAATGCCTTGCGCATGCTGCTGCCATCAGCGGTGTAGTAATTGCTGATCCCCTGTTTATTGGTATAGCGCACTGCGGTGAAGGTTTTGCCGCGGTTGGTAAAGCGTGCAGAGAGGATATTGCCGGTGCCAACGGTTTTGCCGTTGATCACTTTCTGCTCATAGATCACTTCAAACTGGTCGCCAGGGCGAATGTCCTGGGCGAAGTCGATGTCGTAACCGAATACTTTGGCCATATCCATCGTGGTGCTGTGTGGCAAGCCTGCGCGCTGACCCGAAACAGACAGGGAGCTGCTGATCACGCCGTGTGCATACGCCGAACGCATGGTCGGCTGGGTGGTCACGCGGCGAAAGGTATAGCCTTTGGCGGTTTTGTTGAGGGTGATGGTCTCCAGGTCGCTGACCTGGCTGTGCAGCTTGTTCAGCTGCTGACCGTCGGGGCTCATTTCAAATTCGAGTTTCTGGCCGTGCTTGAGCTGGCTGAACTGCTTGGCTTGCTTGTCGCTTGCCAGTACTTCATGCACGGAGGTCGCAGGCAGGCCGACCTTCTGGAACAGGGTTGAAAGCGTATCGCCCTTGCTGACGATCACTTCGCGGTGGCTTGGGGCAGGGGCAACTTCTGGCTCGACTTTGGCGGTCGCTACCGGGGCGCTGTCCTGCTGTTCGATCTGGGCAAATGGCGATGGATTCGCTTCATTTGTGGCTTGAACGAGATCTGCGGCGTCTTGATCTTGTGTCAGTTGTTCTGCCGGGCTTTCCAGCTCCAGATTCAGGGTCGTTCTTTTGGCTTCTACTTCGCTGGAGGGAAAGACCAGCAAGGCCAGACTTAAGAGGGCGGCGATACCACTTGCGGCAAGCAGGTGGGTCTTCGGATAAAGCGGTGGCGCTTTAGGCGGTTGACTGGTCATAGATGATTTTGACTTTGAGATAAGGATGAATTGGAAAAGATGACTGACACAATGAATATGAAATAACTGTATAAAATATAACCAAATCGCCCTTGAAGCAAGTCTGCGAACCATTCGCGCGCGGATAGTCGGCCGTATGCCTGCCGGAACTTGTAATTAGTCCCTGATCTTGTATCGTTGGTTCCCTTTGAATTTGAGCCTTACGGGTCTGATATGAAGTCGGTAGAAGAGCAGCTAGCGCTAATCAAGCGGGGTGCCGAAGAGGTACTGGTCGAGTCTGAATTGGTCGAGAAACTCAAGCGCGGTCAGCCGTTGCGAATCAAGGCCGGCTTCGACCCTACGGCGCCCGATCTGCACTTGGGTCATACCGTGCTTATTAATAAGCTGCGCCAGTTCCAGGAACTGGGTCATCAGGTGATCTTCCTGATTGGTGATTTCACCGGGATGATCGGTGATCCAAGTGGCAAAAGCGCAACCCGTCCACCGCTGACGCGTGAGCAGGTGCTCGAGAACGCCGAGACCTACAAGACTCAGGTGTTCAAGATCCTTGATCCGGCAAAAACCGAGGTGGCATTCAACTCCACCTGGATGGATCAAATGGGGCCTGCCGACTTCATTCGGCTTACCTCTCAATACACCGTTGCTCGCATGCTTGAGCGCGATGACTTCGACAAGCGCTACACCACCAATCAGCCTATCGCGATTCACGAGTTCCTTTATCCGCTTGTGCAGGGTTATGACTCGGTTGCGCTCAAGGCAGACGTTGAGTTGGGCGGTACTGATCAGAAGTTCAACTTGCTGATGGGTCGTGAGTTGCAGCGCGGCTACGGTCAGGAAGCTCAGTGTATTGTGACCATGCCTTTGCTCGAAGGTCTGGATGGCGTCAAGAAGATGTCCAAGTCCCTGGGTAACTATGTCGGTATCCAGGAAGCGCCAGGCGTGATGTACAGCAAGCTGGTTTCCATTCCTGATGCTCTGATGTGGCGTTACTTTGAATTGCTGAGCTTTCGTTCCATGGACGAAATCAATGCATTCAAGGCTGAAGTCGAAGCCGGTGCCAATCCTCGAGACATCAAGATCAAGCTGGCTGAAGAGATTGTTGCCCGCTTCCACGGTGAGGAGGCTGCTGCCAATGCGCATCGTGGCGCCGGTAACCGGATGAAGGATGGCGAGCTGCCTGATGATCTGCCGGAGGTTGAACTGACTGCTACTGAGGATATGCCTATTGCTGCTGTCCTTAATAAAGCGGGCCTGGTGAAGAACTCTGCAGTGGCGCGCGACCTGCTGGGGTCGGGTGGTGTGCGTATAGATGGTGAAGTGGTTGATCGCACCTATATATATGCATTGGGTTCCACCCATGTGTGTCAGGCAGGTAAGAAGGCTTTCGCGCGAATCACCCTGAAAGCCGAGTAATGCTGGGGTTTAGGGTTAATTGATAGGTTTGTTCAATTAACCCTTGACTCGGAATTGTAACTGTCTATAATTCGCCCCACTTCCGGCGCAGTCGAAACGGAAAACTCCTTGAGTTTCAATGAGTTGGATGGTTTTCGGCGGTGTCAGCTTCAAGTCATCGAAGCAGGAAATTAGGTGTTGACAGCAGCGTGTAACGCTGTAGAATTCGCCTCCCGCTAACGAGAGATCGAAAGCGCAAGTGGTTGATGT
>NZ_WIWL01000176.1:0-57436 GCF_009600105.1 Pseudomonas sp. FSL R10-0056 | reverse complement strand
GGCGTAGCTCAGTTGGTAGAGCACGGGATTGTGACTCCCGTTGTCGAGGGTTCGATCCCCTTCGTCCACCCCATATTAAAAGAAAACGCCAGACTAACCCTCTGGCGTTTTTTTGTATCTGCGGTTTGAGAATCGCATATAGGGGTGTCGTTCGGCGCCTTGTTTCCCGCATGCTTAGCGTCCTCTGTGATTTGTGTGACAATGCGCGCAGATCGGGGTAGCTCCAAAGGCTGCCCGTTATCGCCAATTGATCAGTGCAGTCTTCTATCTATATAGAAGGCGAGGCGGATGGCTGCTTTTACTTAATTTCTGTCGGCCGTTTCTTAGGGTGTTTGCGGTAGGGTGACTTCTTGAGTTTGACCCACTAGAATGCTTGCCCTTGATTATGGGGTCGGAAACGGCCGGCTAATGTCTGTGCAACGAGGAATATCCATGCAAGTTTCTGTTGAAAATACTTCCGCTCTTGAGCGTCGCATGACCATTGGCGTGCCAGCTGAGCGTATTGAGGCTGAAGTCAACAAGCGTCTGCAACAGACTGCCCAAAAGGCCAAGATCCCGGGCTTCCGTCCAGGCAAGGTGCCAATGAGCGTAATCCGTCAGCGTTACGAAGCTGATGCGCGCCAGGAAGCGCTGGGCAATGTAGTCCAGTCTTCGTTCTACGAAGCTGTGGTTGAGCAGAAGCTGAACCCGGCTGGTGCTCCTTCGATCGAGCCTAAGGTTTTCGAAAAAGGCAAAGATCTGGAATACGTTGCTACTTTCGAAGTATTCCCTGAATTCGAAGTGACCGGTCTGGACACCATCGCTATCGAGCGCCTGAGCGCCGAAGTGGCTGATGCCGACCTGGACAAGATGCTGGACGTGCTGCGCAAGCAGAACACCCGCTTTGAAGTGACTGACCGTGCTGCCCAGAACGATGATCAGCTGAACATCGATTTCGTTGGCAAGGTAGACGGCGAAGTATTCGCTGGCGGCTCCGCCACCGGTACTCAGCTGGTGCTGGGTTCGGGCCGCATGATTCCTGGCTTTGAAGAAGGCCTGGTAGGCGCCAAAGCCGGTGAAGAGCGCGTTCTGAAACTGACTTTCCCTGCTGACTACCAGAATCTGGACCTGGCTGGCAAAGAAGCCGAGTTCACCGTAACCGTGAACACTGTTTCCGAGCCTAAGCTGCCAGAGCTGAACGAAGAGTTCTTCGCCCAGTTCGGTATCAAGGAAACCGGTCTGGAAGGCTTCCGCGCCGAAGTTCGCAAGAACATGGAGCGTGAACTGCGTCAGGCCATCAAGTCCAAGGTCAAGAACCAGGTAATGGACGGCTTGCTGGCTGCCAACCCGATCGAAGTGCCGAAGTCGCTGCTGGCCAACGAAGTTGACCGTCTGCGCGTGCAGGCTGTTCAGCAGTTCGGTGGTAACATCAAGCCTGATCAACTGCCGGCAGAGCTGTTCGAAGAGCAAGCCAACCGCCGTGTAGTGCTGGGTCTGATCGTGGCTGAAGTGGTCAAGCAGTTCGACCTCAAGCCTGACGAAGATCGCGTTCGCGAAATGATTCAGGAAATGGCTTCCGCTTACCAGGAGCCAGAGCAGGTTGTAGCCTGGTACTACAAAAACGACGCGCAATTGAACGAGGTTCGTTCGGTTGTGCTGGAAGAGCAAGTTGTGGATACTGTTCTGCAGAAGGCCAAGGTGACCGATAAAGCGGTCTCTTACGAAGAAGCTGTCAAGCCGGTGGAAGCTCCACAAGCCGACTGATTTCTGACTCGTTAGAAAACACAACCATAAGCCAGCCTCGAGCTGGCTTATGCGTATCCAGACAAGACTATTTGGGAGTGACTGCCGGACATGTCCCGCAATTCTTATATTCAGCAGAACTCTGATATCCACGCCGCTGGCGGCCTGGTCCCGATGGTTGTCGAGCAGTCCGCCCGTGGCGAACGCGCTTACGACATCTACTCGCGCCTCCTGAAGGAGCGAATCATCTTCCTGGTCGGCCCCGTAGAAGACTACATGGCCAACCTGGTGGCTGCGCAGCTGCTGTTCCTTGAAGCCGAGAACCCGGACAAGGACATCCACCTGTACATCAACTCGCCGGGCGGTTCGGTGACTGCAGGCATGTCGATCTACGACACCATGCAATTCATCAAGCCTGACGTGTCGACCATCTGCATCGGCCAGGCCTGCAGCATGGGTGCCTTCCTGTTGGCCGGTGGCGCACCGGGCAAGCGTCACTGCCTGCCGAACTCGCGCATGATGATTCACCAGCCACTGGGCGGTTTCCAGGGCCAGGCGTCGGATATCGACATTCATGCCAAGGAAATCCTCAACATCCGTCACCGTTTGAACTCGCTGCTGGCTCACCACACGGGCCAGACTCTCGAAACCATCGAGCGCGACACCGAGCGTGACAACTTCATGAGCGCCGAGCGTGCAGCCGAATACGGTTTGATCGACTCTGTGTTCAGCAAGCGTCAAATGCCCGCTTAAGCAGCTCAAATGTGGGTGGTTGGGTTAACCGACCACCTGCGGGCTTGAAAAAGCCCGCAGTTGCCTTCATCTTGTGTTGCAAGCCTATCGGATTTGGATCGATCGAATGACTGACACCCGCAACGGCGAGGACAACGGCAAATTGCTCTATTGCTCCTTCTGTGGCAAAAGCCAGCATGAAGTGCGCAAATTGATTGCCGGCCCCTCGGTCTTTATCTGCGACGAATGCGTTGACCTGTGCAATGACATCATCCGTGAGGAGGTGCAGGAAGCCCAGGCCGAGAGCAGCGCGCATAAATTACCATCGCCAAAAGAAATCAGCGGCATCCTTGATCAATACGTCATTGGTCAGGAACGTGCCAAAAAGGTTTTGGCTGTAGCGGTGTACAACCACTACAAGCGCCTCAACCAGCGTGACAAGAAAAACGACGACGTCGAACTCGGCAAGAGCAACATCCTGCTGATCGGCCCTACCGGTTCGGGTAAGACCCTGCTGGCAGAAACCCTTGCACGCCTGTTGAATGTACCTTTCACCATCGCTGACGCAACCACGCTGACTGAAGCCGGTTACGTGGGCGAAGATGTTGAAAACATCATTCAGAAGCTGCTGCAGAAATGCGATTACGACGTAGAAAAAGCCCAGATGGGCATTGTCTACATCGATGAAATCGACAAGATTTCGCGCAAGTCTGACAACCCTTCGATTACCCGTGATGTTTCCGGTGAAGGTGTGCAGCAGGCATTGCTCAAGCTGATCGAAGGTACCGTGGCTTCCGTACCGCCTCAAGGCGGCCGCAAGCACCCGCAGCAGGAGTTCTTGCAGGTTGATACCCGCAACATCCTGTTTATCTGCGGTGGTGCGTTCTCGGGCCTTGAGAAGGTTGTACAGGCGCGCTCGACTCGCGGCGGCATCGGCTTCAGTGCCGAAGTGCGCAGCAAGGAAGAGGGCAAGAAGGTTGGCGAATCCCTGCGTGAAGTCGAGCCTGACGATCTGGTCAAGTTTGGCCTGATCCCGGAATTCGTGGGTCGTCTGCCTGTGCTGGCAACCCTGGACGAGCTGGACGAGGCTGCCTTGATGCAGATCCTCACCGAACCGAAGAACGCCTTGACCAAGCAGTACGGCAAGCTGTTCGAGATGGAAGGTGTAGATCTTGAGTTCCGTGCCGACGCCTTGAAGGCCGTGGCCAAGCGTGCTCTGGAGCGCAAAACGGGCGCTCGTGGCCTGCGTTCGATTCTTGAAGGCGTGCTGCTCGACACAATGTATGAAATCCCCTCGCAATCCGAGGTGAGTAAAGTTGTGATCGACGAAAGCGTTATAGAAGGCAAGTCCAAGCCGTTGTTGATCTATGAAAACAACGAAGCGACTGCCAAGGTTGCACCTGACGCGTAAATGTAATGCTGGCATTCCACATTGCGTGTTAAAGAAGGGGCCTTCGGGCCCCTTTGTTTTTCCTGTCGTTCAACGCTTGTTTTTTTTCAAGACTGCCCCCATCTTGGCTTCAAGCTTACATCCATCTGATTACGGCCTTATGGCCGCCGTAGAGGCGAAATCATGAAGACAACCATCGAATTGCCTCTCCTGCCGTTGCGTGATGTTGTTGTGTATCCGCACATGGTGATCCCACTGTTCGTGGGACGCGAGAAGTCGATCGAGGCCCTTGAGGCTGCGATGACGGGCGACAAGCAAATTTTGCTGTTGGCTCAAAAGAATCCGGCTGACGACGATCCGGGCGAAGACGCCCTGTATCGCGTCGGTACCATTGCAACTGTTCTGCAACTGCTCAAGCTCCCGGACGGCACGGTCAAAGTGCTGGTTGAGGGTGAGCAACGCGGTGCGGTTGAGCATTTTGGTCAGGCAGATGGTTATCTGAGTGCCGAAGTCTCCCTGATTGACGAAGTGGCTGCCCCGGATCGCGAATCCGAGGTCTTTGTGCGCAGCCTGCTTTCGCAGTTCGAGCAATACGTGCAACTGGGCAAAAAAGTCCCGGCCGAGGTTCTGTCATCGCTTAACAGCATTGACGAGCCAAGCCGTCTGGTCGATACCATGGCTGCCCATATGGCACTCAAGATCGAGCAGAAGCAGGAAATCCTCGAAATCATCGATCTGCAGGCCCGTGTCGAGCACGTTCTGGCCCTGCTGGATGCCGAGATCGACTTGCTGCAAGTCGAAAAGCGCATCCGTGGTCGCGTCAAAAAGCAAATGGAGCGCAGCCAGCGCGAGTACTACCTGAATGAGCAGATGAAGGCCATTCAGAAAGAGCTGGGTGATGGTGACGAAGGTCACAATGAAATCGAAGAGCTGAAAAAACGCATCGATGCTGCCGGTTTGCCGAAAGATGCAATGGCCAAGGCCCAGGCGGAGCTGAACAAGCTCAAGCAAATGTCGCCAATGTCCGCAGAAGCCACCGTGGTGCGCTCCTACATCGACTGGCTGGTGCAGGTGCCGTGGAAGGCTCAGAGCAAGGTGCGCCTGGATCTCAAGCGTGCTGAAGACATTCTGGACGCAGATCACTACGGTCTGGACGAAGTCAAAGAACGGATTCTCGAATATCTTGCCGTGCAAAAGCGTGTGAAGAAAATTCGTGGTCCGGTTCTGTGCCTGGTCGGTCCTCCGGGTGTAGGCAAAACCTCGCTTGCTGAGTCCATTGCCCACGCAACAAACCGTAAATTCGTGCGTATGGCCTTGGGTGGCGTGCGTGACGAAGCGGAAATTCGTGGCCATCGCCGTACGTACATCGGTTCGATGCCAGGAAGATTGATTCAAAAGATGACCAAGGTTGGTGTGCGCAACCCGCTGTTCCTGCTTGATGAAATCGACAAGATGGGCAGTGACATGCGCGGCGATCCGGCGTCTGCACTGCTTGAAGTGCTCGATCCCGAGCAGAACCACAATTTCAACGACCATTACCTCGAGGTTGATTACGACCTGTCCGATGTGATGTTCCTGTGTACGTCCAACTCGATGAACATCCCGCCAGCCTTGCTGGACCGGATGGAAGTCATTCGTCTGCCTGGCTACACCGAAGACGAAAAAATCAACATTGCTGTCAAATACCTGGCCCCGAAACAAATTGAAGCCAATGGCTTGAAGAAGGGCGAGCTGGCATTTGATAACGAAGCCATCCGCGACATGATCCGCTACTACACCCGGGAAGCCGGTGTGCGGGGCCTTGAGCGCCAGATTGCGAAGATCTGCCGCAAGGCGGTCAAAGAGCATGCGCTGGAAAAACGCTTTGCGGTCACCGTCACGCCGGAGCTACTTGAGCACTTTTTGGGCGTAAGAAAATTCAGCTACGGTTTGGCTGAAGTTCAGGACCAGATCGGTCAAGTGACCGGCCTGGCCTGGACCCAGGTGGGTGGCGAGTTGTTGACCATTGAAGCGGCCGTTGTTCCTGGCAAAGGCCAGCTGATCAAGACCGGTTCGCTGGGCGACGTGATGGTAGAGTCCATCACCGCTGCATTGACGGTGGTGCGCAGCCGCGCCAAGAGCCTGGGTATCCCGTTGGATTTCCACGAAAAACGCGATATTCACATTCACATGCCCGAAGGCGCTACGCCTAAAGATGGCCCTAGTGCTGGTGTGGGAATGTGTACTGCCCTGGTCTCTGCATTGACCCTGATTCCGGTACGCGCCGATGTTGCCATGACCGGTGAAATTACCCTTCGTGGTCAGGTGTTGGCGATTGGTGGCCTGAAGGAAAAATTACTTGCTGCTCACCGTGGTGGCATCAAAACTGTAATTATTCCTGAAGAGAACGTTCGTGACCTGAAGGAAATTCCTGACAACATCAAACAGGATCTTCAGATTAAACCGGTTAAATGGATTGACGAAGTCCTGCAAATTGCGCTGCAATACGCCCCGGAGCCCTTGCCGGATGTGGCTCCCGAGATTGTTGCCAAGGACGACAAACGAGAATCTGACTCTAAGGAAAGAATTAGCACGCATTAATACGGATTCGCCTGACGGGCTTTCTTGACGCTTTTTAGAGCCCTTGTTATAAAGCGGCTCTATAAGTGTCCGTAAGTGCTTCAGCAGTCGTTTTGCTTTTACCAAAAAACTTTAGAAACATACTCAGACAGATATAAGGGGACTTAGAGTGAACAAGTCGGAACTGATTGATGCTATCGCTGCATCTGCTGATATCCCGAAAGCTGCAGCTGGCCGTGCGCTGGACGCAGTAATCGAATCCGTCACTGGCGCTCTTAAGGCTGGCGACTCTGTGGTACTGGTTGGTTTTGGTACTTTCTCTGTAACCGATCGTCCTGCCCGTATTGGTCGTAACCCACAGACCGGTAAAACGCTGGAAATTCCTGCTGCCAAAAAGCCAGGCTTCAAAGCCGGTAAAGCACTGAAAGAAGCGGTTAACTAAGTTTCTGTAACACCTTTTACCCAACCGGGTCAGGCGCACGCCAGGCTTGGCAGCGGAGCGGTAGTGCAGTCGGTGGCAACATCGATGTGTCACGCCGGGGGTCGCGGGTTCGAGCCCGGTCCGCTCCGCCAGTTACGAGAAGGCGCATCCTCGGATGCGCCTTTCTTCTATCCGGACTCTACCCACGCTCCACGGTTGCTCATTATGCAAGACCGTTTCTGGGGGAAGCATGCTGCAAAATATCAGGGACAATTCACAAGGCTGGATTGCCAAGACCATCATCGGTGTCATCGTCGCGTTAATGGCGTTGACCGGTTTCGATGCCATTTTTCAAGCCACCTCTACCAGCCAGGATGCTGCCAAGGTTAACGGTGAAGAAATCACCCAGGTTGAACTGAGCCAGGCCGTCGATATGCAACGCCGGCAGCTGCTGCAGCAGTTGGGCAAGGATTTCGACTCGTCGTTGCTGGATGAAAAAATGCTGCGTGAAGCGGCCCTCAAAGGGTTGATCGATCGCAAGCTGTTGCTGCAAGGCGCCAAAGACGCGAAGTTTTCGTTTTCTGAAGCCGCTTTGGACCAAGTCATTCTGTTGACTCCTGAATTTCAGGAAGACGGCAAATTCAGCCCTGAGCGTTTCGACCAGGTGATCCGTCAACTGGGTTACGGTCGCTTGCAGTTCCGTAACATGCTGGGCGAAGAAATGCTGATTGGTCAGCTGCGTGCCGGTCTGGCGGGCAGTGGTTTCGTGACCGACGAACAGGTGAATGCGTTCGCCCGTCTTGAGAAACAAACCCGTGATTTCGCTTCGCTGAACATCAAGGCCGACCCGGCTGCGGTGAAACTGAGCGATGACGAAATCAAGGCTTACTACGACGAGCACGCCAAGGAATTCATGACCCCTGATCAGGTCGTGATCGACTATATCGAGTTGAAGAAATCTTCTTTCTTTGACCAGGTAGCCGTGAAGGATGATGAGCTTCAAGCGTTGTATCAAAAGGAAATCGCCAACCTGGCCGAACAGCGCCGCGCTGCGCATATCCTGATCGAAGTGAACGACAAGGTCAGCGACGAGCAGGCCAAAGCCAAGATCGCCGAGATTCAGCAGCGTCTGGCCAAAGGTGAAAGCTTCGAAGCTCTGGCCAAGGAGTTCTCCCAGGATCCGGGTTCGGCTGCCAATGGCGGTGACCTGGGCTTCGCAGGCCCTGGTGTTTACGATCCTGTGTTCGAAACGGCTGTTTACGGGTTGAAGCAGGACCAGGTTTCGGAGCCGGTACGCACCAGCTTCGGTTATCACCTGATCAAGCTGTTGGGTGTTGAAGCACCTGAAGTGCCGAGCTTTGCCAGCCTGAAAGACAAGCTGACCCATGACCTGAAAACCCAGCAGGTTGAACGCCTGTTTGTCGATGCAACCAAGCAATTGGAAGACTCGGCATTTGAAGCGTCCGATCTGGCTCAGCCAGCTCAAGAGCTTAAGCTGACTGTGCATACCTCTGCGCCATTTGGTCGCGAGGGGGGCGAGGGTGTCACCGCCAATCGCGCTGTGATTCAGGCCGCATTCAGCACCGAAGTGATGGATGAGGGCGCGAACAGTACAGCCCTGGAGCTGGACCCTGAGACCGTAGTGGTGTTGCGCGTCAAGGAGCACCGCAAGCCTGAGCAGTTGCCGCTGGAGGCTGTTGCCTCGAGCATTCGTGCGCAACTGGTCAAGGAGCACGCCAGTGCTGCGGCCAAAACCCGTGCTGAAGAAATCATCAAGGAGCTGCGCGATGGCAAACTGCCGTTGAACCAGCCGGTTGATGGTCAGGCGTGGAAGGTCCAGGAAGCGGTTGCCCGTGGTCAGGAAGGTATTGATCCTGCCGTGCTGCAAGCGGTATTCCGCATGCCGAAACCTGCAGCCAAGGACAAGCCGACATTCAGCAGTGTCACCCTGGCAGATGGCACTGTGGTTGTATTGCGTTTGAACGGCGTCAACGATGCAGTAGCGCCGACTGAAGAAGAGAAAGCGTCGTATCGCCGCTTCCTCGCTTCGCGTGTTGGCCAGCAAGACTTTGCTGCCTACCGCAAGCAGTTGGAAAACGAAGCCAAGGTTGAGCGCTACTAAGTTCAGCCTGCTTCGCTAAAAATGGCCGCTCATTGAGCGGCCATTTTTTTGCGCTGGTTTTTTTGTGGGAGCGGGCTTGCTCGCGATGGCATCCATGCGCTCTGTCTGACGTATCGCGGGCAAGCCCGCTCCCACAGATCATCTCCCAGAGATTGTCGCGAGGCAAAAAAACGCCCGATGCAATCTCTGCACCGGGCGTTTTTGAGTAGCGCTTGTAACGAAGGGTTTACTCTTCGAGGCTGCCCATGGCGGTAGTGTTGAAGCCACCGTCTACGTACATGATTTCGCCGCTGATGCCCGATGCCAGATCCGAGCACAGGAAGGCGCCGGCATTGCCGACTTCGTCGATGGTCACGTTGCGACGCAGTGGAGTCTGCGCTTCGTTGGCCGCCAGCATTTTGCGGAAGTTCTTGATGCCCGACGCTGCCAGGGTACGGATCGGGCCTGCCGATACGCAGTTAACGCGAGTACCCTCAGGGCCCAGGCTGCCTGCCAGGTAACGTACACCGGCTTCCAGGCTGGCCTTGGCCATGCCCATCACGTTGTAGTTAGGCATGGTGCGCTCGGCGCCCAGGTAGGACAGGGTCAGCAGGCTGCCGTTGCGACCTTTCATCATCGGGCGACCAGCCTTGGCCAGGGCCACGAAGCTGTAGGCGCTGATGTCGTGAGCGATGCGGAAGCCTTCACGGGTGGTGGCGTCGGTGAAATCGCCATCCAGCTGGTCGCCAGGAGCGAAACCTACTGAGTGAACGATGCAGTCCAGACCGTCCCACTTCTTGCTCAGGTCTTCGAAGACCTTGGCGATTTCTTCATCGCTGGCAACGTCGCAAGGGAAGCACAGCTCAGGGTTCGAACCCCAGCCTGCGGCGAATTCTTCAACACGACCTTTCAGCTTTTCGTTCTGATAAGTGAAAGCCAGCTCGGCGCCTTCACGGTGCATGGCGGCAGCAATGCCAGAAGCGATGGACAATTTGCTAGCGACACCAACGATCAGTACGCGCTTACCGGTGAGAAAACCCATGTGTTGTTCCTCTATCAGGTTAATCGACAGCCACTGGTGCCAAAAAGGCGGCTTCCAGCAGCTGTTGTGTATATGGATGTTGCGGTGAGGCAAAGATACTTTGCGCATCACCCTGTTCGACCACTTGGCCATGCTTGACCACCATCAATTGGTGGCTCAGCGCTTTGACGACAGCCAGGTCATGGCTGATAAACAAATACGTCAGGTTGTGCCTGGCTTGCAGTGAGCGCAGCAGTTCAACAACCTGGCGTTGTACTGTGCGGTCCAGCGCAGAGGTTGGCTCGTCCAGCAATATCAACTCCGGCTTTAACACCAGTGCGCGGGCAATGGCGATTCTTTGCCGTTGTCCGCCTGAAAACTCGTGAGGGTAACGGTGCCGGGTTTCCGGATCCAGACCTACTTCTCGCAAGGCTTCAATAATTGCACTTTCCTGTTCCGCTTCGGTGCCCATACGGTGAATGCGCAACCCTTCACCGACAATCTCGCTGACGCTCATGCGCGGGCTGAGACTGCCAAACGGGTCCTGGAATACCACCTGCATTTCCCGTCGCAATGGCCTGACTTCTTTCTGTGACAGACAGTCTAGCCGTTTGCCTTCAAAGCTGATCAGGCCCTTGCTGGCAATCAGACGCAAAATCGCCAGGCCCAGCGTTGATTTGCCCGATCCGCTTTCACCCACAATTCCCAGGGTCTGCCCCTGGGGCAAGCTGAAATTGATACCGTCCACCGCTTTCACGTAATCGACGGTCTTGCGCAGCAGGCCTTTCTTGATCGGGAACCATACCTTCAGGTCCTCGACTTGCAGCAATGGCGGACCGGCAATGGTGCTGGCCGGGCCTCCGCTGGGCTCTGCGCTGAGCAGTTCCCGGGTGTAAGGATGCTGCGGCGAACGGAACAGCTGCTCGCACGATGCTTGTTCGACGATTAAACCGCGCTGCATGACACATACGCGATGCGCAATTCTTCGTACAAGGTTCAAATCGTGACTGA
The DNA here is from genome assembly GCF_009600105.1 of Pseudomonas sp. FSL R10-0056. NCBI lineage: Bacteria > Pseudomonadati > Pseudomonadota > Gammaproteobacteria > Pseudomonadales > Pseudomonadaceae > Pseudomonas > Pseudomonas sp. FSL R10-0056. The sequence continues at coordinate 46,479 of NZ_WIWL01000176.1, read as the reverse complement.
TCAGTAACAACGACATGCCCAGGCGGGCTTGCAGATCCTTGAGCAAGTCGAGGATTTTAAGCTGAACGGTCACGTCCAGGGCGGTGGTAGGTTCGTCGGCAATCAGCAGTTCGGGTTCATTGGCCAGGGCCATGGCGATCATCACGCGCTGTCTCTGACCCCCTGAGAGCTCGTGTGGCAGCGCCTTGAGGCGTTTGTGAGGCTCGGGTATGCCTACCAGCTCCAGAAGCTCCAGGGTGCGCAGGGTAGCGGCCTTGCCGGTGATCCCCTTGTGAATGCCGAGCACCTCATTGATTTGTTTTTCAATGCTGTGCAGCGGGTTCAGGGAGGTCATGGGCTCCTGAAAAATCATCGCAATGCGGTTGCCGCGAATGTTGCGCAGCTTTTTCTCGTCCACGCTGAGCAAATCCTGGCCGCCGTAGGCGATGCTGCCGCTGGGGTGGCGTGCAAGGGGGTAGGGCAGCAACCTGAGGATCGAGTGCGCGGTCACCGATTTGCCCGAACCGCTTTCGCCCACCAGGGCCAGGGTTTCGCCGCGCCTGATATCAAAACTGACGCCTTGCACCACCCGCTGCGGTGTGTCACCCGCTACAAACTCGACGCTGAGGTCGCGCACTTCGATCAGATTGTCCTGCGTCATCTTATTTCCTCGGGTCGAAGGCATCGCGAGCGGACTCACCGATAAACACCAGCAGGCTGAGCATGATGGCCAGCACTGCGAATGCACTGATGCCCAGCCAGGGCGCTTGCAGGTTGGACTTGCCCTGGGCCACCAGTTCGCCCAGCGACGGCGCGCCCGGGGGCAGGCCGAAGCCCAGGAAGTCCAGGGCAGTGAGGGTGCCGATGGCGCCAGTGAGGATAAACGGCATAAAGGTCATGGTGGAGACCATGGCGTTGGGCAGGATGTGGCGGTACATGATGGCCATGTCCTGCATGCCCAGGGCGCGGGCGGCGCGCACATACTCCAGATTGCGCCCACGCAGGAATTCGGCGCGCACGACGTCCACCAGGCTCATCCACGAGAACAGCAGCATGATGCCCAGCAGCCACCAGAAATTGGGCTGCACAAAACTGGCGAGAATGATCAGCAGGTACAACACGGGCAAGCCTGACCAGATTTCCAGAAAGCGCTGACCGGCCAGGTCGACCCAGCCACCATAAAAGCCCTGCAAGGCCCCGGCGATCACGCCGATGATGGAGCTCAGTACCGTCAGGGTCAGGGCGAACAGCACCGATATGCGAAAGCCATAAATCACTCGGGCCAGCACGTCGCGGCCCTGGTCGTCGGTGCCCAGCCAGTTCTCGGCGGAGGGCGGTGCAGGGGCAGGGACTTTCAGGTCGTAGTTGATGCTTTGATAGCTGTAGGGGATGGGTGGCCACACAACCCAGGCATCTTTCTTGGCCAGCAGTTCACGGATATACGGGCTTTTGTAGTTGGCTTCGAGGGGGAATTCACCGCCGAAGTCGGTCTCTGGATAGCGCTTGAGCGCCGGGAAATACCACTCCCCGTCGTAATTGATCACCAAGGGTTTGTCGTTGGCAATGAACTCGGCGTTCAGGCTGAGCCCGAACAGCACCAGGAAGATCCACAGCGACCACCAGCCACGCTTGTTGGCTTTGAAACGGGCAAAACGGCGTCGATTGAGGGGGGATAGCTTCATCTCAATGCTCCCTGCTTTCAAAGTCGATACGCGGATCGACCAGGGTGTATGAGAGGTCACCGATCAGCTTCACCACCAGCCCGACCAGCGTAAAGATAAACAGGGTGCCGAAGACAACCGGGTAGTCGCGATTGATAGCAGCCTCGAAACTCATCAGGCCCAGGCCATCGAGGGAGAAAATCACTTCGACCAGCAGTGAGCCGGTAAAGAAAATTCCGATAAAGGCCGACGGGAAACCGGCAATAACCAGCAGCATGGCATTGCGGAATACATGGCCATAGAGCACCCGGTGGTTGGTCAGGCCCTTGGCTTTGGCAGTGACGACATACTGTTTGTTGATCTCGTCGAGAAAGCTGTTTTTGGTCAGCAGGGTCATGGTGGCGAAGTTGCCGATAACCAGTGCCGTAACGGGCAATGCCAGATGCCAGAAGTAATCGAGAATCTTGCCGCCCAGGCTCAGTTCGTCAAAGTTGTTGGACGTCAGGCCGCGCAGGGGGAACCAGTCCAGGTAACTGCCCCCGGCAAACAGCACGATCAGCAGGATGGCAAACAGAAAGGCCGGGATGGCGTAGCCGATGATGATCAGTGAACTGGTCCAGACATCAAAGTGGCTGCCGTGTCGCGTGGCCTTGGCGATCCCCAGGGGGATCGACACCAGGTACATGATCAGGGTGCTCCACAACCCCAGCGAGATGGAGACCGGCATTTTCTCCTTGATCAGGTCGATGACCTTGGCGTCGCGGAAGAAGCTTTCGCCGAAGTCCAGTCGGGCGTAGTTTTTAATCATGATCCACAGGCGTTCCGGCGCCGACTTGTCGAAACCGTACATCTTTTCGATTTCCTTGATCAGTTCCGGATCCAGCCCTTGGGCGCCACGGTAGTTGGAGCCCGCCACCGACACTTCCGAACCACCACCGGCGATGCGGCTGGTGGCGCCGTCAAAGCCTTCGAGCTTGGCGATCATCTGTTCAACCGGGCCGCCGGGGGCCGCCTGGATAATGATGAAGTTAATCAACAGAATCCCGAACAGTGTCGGAATGATCAGCAGCAGTCGCCTGAAAATATAAGCCAGCATTTAAGGCTCCTGGCTCGCGCTTGAAGGTTTGGTAGAGGGTGCAGGTTTTGCGTCAGGTTTGGCCCACCAGGTGTTGGTGCCGATATCGTATTTGGGCGTAACTTCGGGATGGCCGATATGGTTCGAGTAGGCCACGCGCCAGGTTTTGATATGCCAGTTGGGGATCACGTAGAAGCCCCACTGCAACACACGGTCCAGCGCCCTGGCATGGTTGATCAGGCTTTGCCGTGACTCGGCGTTGATCAGGCCCTCGGTCAACTGGTCGATGGCCGGGTCCTTGAGGCCGATAAAGTTTCGGCTGCCGGGTTTGTCGATACTTTGTGATTCCCAGTACTCGCGCTGCTCGCTGCCGGGTGAGCTGGACTGCGGGAAGCTGCCGACAATCATGTCGTAATCCCTTGAGCGCAGGCGGTTGAGGTATTGGGAGGTGTCGACCCGGCGAATCTGCAAATCGATGCCCAGGTCGCTGAGGTTGCGCTTGAACGGCAGAAGGATGCGCTCGAATTCGGTTTGTGCCAGCAAGAATTCGATCTTCACCGGCTTGCCCTGGGCGTCGACCATCTTGTCATCGACGATGCGCCAGCCGGCGTCTTGCAGCAGTTGATAGGCGCGGCGCTGTTGCTCGCGAATCATGCCGCTGGCGTCGGTGACGCTGGGCTTGAACACCTGGCTGAACGCCTGCTCGGGAATCTGGCCGCGCAAGGGCTCCAGAATGGCCAGTTCAGCTTCGGTCGGCGGCGCCTTGGCGGCCATTTCCGAGTTTTCGAAGTAGCTGCCAGTGCGCGCATAGGCACCGTTGAACAGTTGCTTGTTGGCCCATTCAAAGTCGAACAGCAGGCTTAGCGCCTCGCGTACACGCACATCCTGGAACATTGGCCTGCGCAGGTTGAAGACAAATCCCTGCATGCCTGTTGGATTGTGGTTGCGGATTTCTTCTTTTTTCAGGCGGCCCTGAGTAAATGCCGGAGAGTTGTAGGCTCCGGCCCAGTTTTTGGCGCTGATCTCCAGCCAGTAATCAAACTGACCGGCCTTGAGGGCTTCGAAGGCAACGCTGTTGTCGCGAAAGTAATCGACCGTGATGGCATCAAAATTGTACAGGCCCTTGTTGATGGGCAGGTCCTTGCCCCAGTAGTCCTTGTTGCGCTCGTAGCGGATCGAGCGCCCGGGCTTGATCTCGGCGATGGTGTAGGGGCCGCTGCCGGGCGGGATTTCCAGGTTGCCCTTGTTGAAGTCGCGGGTTTCCCACCAGTGCTTGGGCAGAACCGGGAGCTGGCCAAGGATTAGCGGCAGTTCACGGTTTTTGTTGTGCTTGAAGGTGAATTTCACTTGCAGCGGGTTTTCCGCGATGGCCTGGTCGACATCGCTGTAATAACCCTTGTACAGCGGCGAGCCACTTTTCATCAGGGTATCGAAGCTGAACACGACATCTTCGGCGCGAATCGGATGGCCATCGCTGAACTTCGCTTCCGGGCGCAGGTAAAACCGCACCCAGCTGTTATCCGGGGCTTTCTCGATTTTCCCGGCAATCAGGCCGTAGGACGTAAAAGGCTCGTCGAGGGTTTGCCGGGCCAGGGTATCGAAGGTCAGATCAATGTCGTCGGCTGGCACGCCTTTATTGATAAACGGGTTGAGGCTGTCAAAGCTGCCCAGCGCAGACTTGCGAAAGGTACCGCCCTTGGGGGCTTGCGGGTTGACGTAGTCGACATGCTTGAAGTCGGCAGGATATTTCGGCGGCTCGTCATAGAGGGTCAAGGCATGCTGGGGAGAGGCCATGGCCGTGCAGGCAAAACCGGCAAACAACAAGCTGGCAAGGGGCTTTAGCCATGTACGCAAAGGCATCATTGTTTTTTCTCCGTAGGCTTAAGCCACCACGCGCTGAGGCCCAGGGTGTAGGGCGGCGTAGTCACAAAGGCGAACCGGTTGCGGTACGCCAGGCGGTGATAGTTCAGATACCAGTTGGGAATGATGTAGTGCTGCCAAAGCAACACGCGGTCCAGGGCCTGGCCGGCAGACAATTGCTCGTCGCGGGTCCGTGCGGCCAGCAGGCGCTCGAGCAGTTGGTCCACCACCGGGCTGGCTACCCCTGCATAGTTTTTGCTGCCCTTGACGTTGGCCTGGCTGGAGTGGAAGTACTGCCACTGTTCAAGGCCGGGGCTCAGGGTCTGGTCAAGGGTCATCAGGATCATGTCAAAATCGAACTGGTCCAGGCGCTGCTTGTATTGCGCGCGATCCACGGTGCGCAGCCGGGCATCGACGCCAATGCTGGCCAGGTTCTCCACATAGGGTTGCAGGATGCGCTCAAGGTTCGGGTTTACCAGTAATATTTCGAAACGCAGGGGTTTGCCTTCACTATTGACCAGGCGCTGGCCCGACAGTTTCCAGCCGCTTTCATCCAGCAGTGCCAGTGCCTGGCGCAGAGTTGCGCGGGGGATGCCGCGGCCGTCGGTTTGCGGCAAGGTAAAGGCCTGGTTGAACAGTTCGGGCGGTAGTTGGCTGCGCCAGGGTGACAGCATCAGCCACTCATGCCCCTGGGGAATACCGCTGGCCGAGAATTCGCTGTTGGGGTAATGGCTCACGGCGCGCTGGTAGGCGCCGTTGAACAGGGTGCGGTTGGTCCATTCAAAATCAAACATAAGGCCCAGGGCCTCACGGGTTTTGTTTTGCGCAAAGGTGGCGCGGCGACTGTTCATAAACAGCCCCTGGGTTTGTGTCGGGATCTGGTGGGTAATTTCGGCCTTGATGACATCGCCGCGGCGTACCGCCGGGAAGTTATAGCCATTGGCCCAGTTCTTGGCCTGGTGCTCGATGTAAATGTCGAACTCGCGGGCCTTGAACGCCTCGAAGGCGACATCGCTGTCGCGGTAGAACTCCACTTCAACCCGGTCGAAGTTGTATTTGCCGCGGTTGACCGGCAGGTTGGCGCCCCACCAGTTCTTGACGCGCTCAAAGACCAGTTCGCGCCCGGGGGTAACCCGGGTAATGCGATAGGGGCCGCTACCCAGCGGTGGCTCGAAGGTGGTGGCTTTGAAGTCGCGCTTTGCCCAGTAATGCTGGGGCAACACGGGCAGTTCGCCCAGGCGCAAAATCAGCAACGGGTTGCCTGAGCGCTTGAAGACAAAACGAATTCGTTTGGGGCCCAGGATATCGACCCGCTGGACTTCCTGAAGATTGGTGCGGTACTGCGGATGACCTTCTTTTAGTAACAGGTCGTAGGAGAAGGCAACATCGTAGGCAGTGATCGGCGTCCCATCATGAAAGCGGGCTTCGGGTCGCAGGTTAAAGACGACCCAGCTGCGGTCCTCGTTGTACTCCACTGATTGAGCGATCAAACCATAGCTGGATGTTGGCTCATCGCCGGAGGGGGCATATTGGCCCGTACCGGCCATCAGGGTTTCGTTGAGTTCATTGACCCCGTACTGCAGGAAGTTGGGAGTCGAAACCGGGCTGGTGCCTTTGAAGGTGTAGGGGTTGAGCGTGTCGAACGTGCCGAACGCCATGACCTTCAAGGTGCCGCCCTTGGGGGCGTCAGGGTTTACCCAGTCGAAATGGGTAAAGGTGGCGGGGTACTTGAGTGTGCCGAACTGCGCATAACCGTGGCTTTCGCTCAGGTTTGCGCTGGCGGTGAAGCTCAAGGCCAGGCAGATAAATAGCGTAAGGAGGGGACGCGTCAAGTCAGAGATCCGATCCAGGCATTGGGCTTAAGGTTTCCGTACAGTAACAGCTTGTATCTGTAGGAAAAAGGCCACGCTGGTAAGCACGACGGGCAAGCTGCGGCCTACTTTTGTGTAGGAATCAGCTTGCCCGCGGGGATGTCAGCGCTGTGCTTATCGGGGTTTGGAAACGGTCAGCATTTGCCCCGGCTTGAGGGCTTTTGCGCTGTTTGGATTCCAGCGCTTGAGATGCTGCATTTCAACGTTGAAACGCTTGGCCACCATATACAGCGAGTCGCCTTTCTGGACCTTGTATTGGGTCGGCTTTTTGCCCGAGGGCTTGCGTGTGTCCTGCATCACCAGGACCTGGCCGGCCTTGAGGTTGTTGCCGCTGAGTTTGTTCCAGTGTTGCAAGTCTTTGACATTGACCTTGTTGGCCTTGGCAATCAGGGTCAGGTTGTCGCCGCTCTTGACCCGGTACTTGCGGTTCAGGCGAGCTGGGGATGTGCTTGCAACCTTGTCAAATACCGGCTTGTTGGGGCGCAGACTGACCAGTTGGTCGGAGCTGAGATTGGACAGGCTGGCAGTCAACAGCTGGGCTTTTGCCGTAGGTACCAGCAGATGCTGGGGGCCATCGGTGGTGGCGCGCTGTTTGTAGGCCGGATTGAGCTGGAACATTTCGTCTTCGTCGATTTCGGCCAGGGCTGCCACGCGGGACAGGTCCATGGACTGTTTGATCTCGACCATTTCGAAGTAGGGTTCGTTGGCGATCGGGTTCAGGTTGATGCCGTAGGCTTCAGGGGCCAGAACCACTTGTGACAGGGCCAGCAGTTTTGGCACGTAGTCTTTGGTTTCCTGCGGCAGTGGCAGGTTCCAGTAGTCGGTCGGCAGGCCGAGCTTTTCGTTGCGCTCGATGGCCCGGCTTACGGTACCTTCGCCAGCGTTGTAGGCCGCCAGGGCCAGCAGCCAGTCGCCGTTGAACATGTCATGCAGACGGTTCAGGTAGTTCAGGGCTGCCAGCGTCGAGGCGGTAATGTCACGGCGACCATCGTAGGCACGGGTTTGACGCAGGTTGAAGTAGCGGCCTGTCGACGGAATGAACTGCCAGAGCCCGACCGCATTTGCGTGGGAATACGCCATTGGGTTGTAGGCGCTTTCAATGGCTGGCAGCAGGGCCAGTTCCAGCGGCATATCGCGTTCTTCGAGGCGCTCTACAATGTAGTGGATATAAAGGCTGCCGCGCTCGCCCGCATTCTCGAGAAACGACGGGTTGCTCGCAAACCACAGGCGCTGTTGTTCAATTCGGGGGTTGACGTTCTGGCCGTCCTGCAACTTGAAACCCTGGCGCATGCGCTCCCACACATCTTGAGGGGGGAGGGGGCTGGGCTTCTGGCTGAGCCAGAGTGGATCCTGGGGAATGCGTTTGGCGATTTTAAGGCTGGCCCGCTCCGTGGTCTGCGCCGAATGATCCATGGACTGGCAGCCCGCGAGCGTGGCGCAGACAGCCACCGCAATGGCTTTGACCATGCGCGTCAATGCGTCTGAATTGATGGAGTTACCTTTAAATGACGACATTGTTTTGAAAAAAGTCAGGAAAAAATGTCGGGGGATTCTAGAAAGCAGGGGGGGCGCGGTCAACTGTTGAGAATTTTTGTTCTGACCGCGGCCGGTTTTAGAACCTGTCTTTCCAGCTGCGCAGGCTGGCAAAGACCGCACTGGGCGAGTCGTTGTCGCGGGAGTTCCACTCGTCAGCTTTTTCTTTAACAGATGTTTCGTGGACTCGCAGAAAGGGATTTGTGCGTAGTTCCAGTGCCATAGATGATGGCAAGCTGATACGACCTTCAGCCCGCCACTGCGTGACTTGCGCTACACGCGCGGCAATATCCGGGTTGTTCGGTTCCACGGCCTGGGCGAAGCGCAGGTTGCTCAAGGTGTATTCGTGGGTGCAGTACACGCCGGTGTGGGCGGGCAGCGCGGCCAGGCGAGTCAGGGAGTGATGCATCTGTTCCGGGGTGCCCTCGAACAGTCGGCCGCAACCCGCGGCGAACAGGGTGTCGCCACAGAACAGCAGGGGCGCTGTCGGGTCTTGGTGATAGTAGGCGATATGCCCAAGCGTATGGCCGGGTACCAGCAGGATCTGGAACTCCAGGCCCAGTACCTCGATGCGGTCGCCGTCGTTGAGTGCCACTTGTCGGGCCGGTATGGTCTCAAGCGCCGGCCCCCAGACCTTCGCGTTAGTGTGTGCGTGAAGTTGCGCGACACCGCCCACATGATCGAAATGGTGATGGGTGATCAGAATGTCGCTGAGGACCCAGTCCGGGCGCCTGGCCAGCCACTCCAGAACAGGCGCGGCATCACCCGGGTCGACCACGGCGCAGCGCTTTTGGGTAGTGTCCTGTAACAACCAGATGTAGTTGTCGTTGAAGGCGGGCAGGGCGTCGATCTGTAACATGGTGCAATTCCCAAGTGTGAAACAATGGCGCATCTTAGGGGCTGTTGACGTTTTATTGCGAGTCGCGTCGTCAGGGCTTGCGACAGATAAAGGGCGAGTTGGAGGAGCAATGACCGATAAAGCATTGGCTCAGGCTGATCCTGAGTGGCTGGCACTGATCAGTTCGGCGCGTGAGTGGCTGTCTGGCCCCCATGGGCAGTTGTTGCTCGAAGATGAGCAACGCGTGCTTGAGGACGAGCTGGGGCGCTTTTTCGGCGGCTATCTGGTGCATTACGGCCCTGCTGCCGACACCCCGCCCAAGGCCCCGCAGGTTCAGCGCAACGTACGCCTGGGCGCGCCATTACCGGGTGTTGAAATCATCTGCGAAGAACAGGCCTGGCCATTGTGCGAGCACGCTGCCGACGTGGTGGTGCTGCAGCACGGGCTGGATTTCTGTCTGTCGCCCCACGGTCTGTTGCGCGAAGCGGCCAGCAGCGTACGCCCTGGCGGGCACCTGCTGATTGTCGGGATCAACCCCTGGAGCAGTTGGGGCTTGCGCCATGTCTTCGCCAAGGATGCCCTGCGCAAGGCACGCTGTATCTCACCTTCACGGGTCGCCGACTGGCTGAACCTGCTGGGCTTTGCGCTGGAGAAACGCCGCTTCGGGTGCTATCGTCCGCCGCTCGCTTCCAAAGTGTGGCAAAGCCGCTTGTCCGGCTGGGAACGCAAGGCCGGTAGCTGGCAATTGGCAGGTGGCGGCTTCTATGTATTGGTTGCTCGCAAAATGGTGGTGGGCTTGCGCCCTGTCAACCCGATGCGCCGGGAACCGATGGGCAAGCTGATTCCCTTGCAGATGGCCAAGGTCAATCGGCGCCACACAGACTCCTAAATTTATGTTGGGCCGGGTTTGCCCGGCTCAGGTGCTGGCCATTGCTGATGGTCAGGCCATAAGCAGCCTTACCTGGATAGTTTGCAATGATTGATAGCGTTGAAATGTTCACCGATGGTGCCTGCAAGGGCAATCCTGGCCCGGGTGGCTGGGGTGCCTTGCTGATCTGCCAGGGTGTCGAGAAAGAGCTCTGGGGTGGCGAGGCCAATACCACCAACAACCGCATGGAACTGATGGCCGCCATTCGCGGGCTTGAAGAGCTCAAGCGTCCGTGTGAGGTGCTGCTGGTGACTGACTCGCAGTATGTGATGAAAGGCATCACCGAGTGGATGGTCAACTGGAAAAAACGCGGCTGGAAAACCGCCTCCAAGGAGCCGGTAAAAAATGCCGACCTGTGGAAGCTGCTCGATGAGCAGGTCAGTCGTCACACCGTGAAATGGCAGTGGGTACGCGGTCACATCGGCCATCCCGGCAACGAGCGCGCCGACCAGTTGGCCAATCGTGGGGTCGATCAGGTACGGGGAATCAAGCATGCGTAGTGTTGTACTCGATACCGAAACCACCGGTATGCCGGTCACCGACGGCCACCGGGTGATCGAGATCGGTTGCGTCGAGTTGATGGGGCGCCGTTTGACCGGTCGCCATTTTCACGTGTATCTGCAACCCGACCGTGAAAGTGACGAAGGCGCCATTGGCGTCCACGGCATTACCAATGAATTCCTGGTGGGCAAGCCGCGTTTTGCTGAAGTCGCCGATGAGTTTTTCGAATTCATCAAGGGCGCACAGCTGATTATTCATAACGCTGCGTTTGACGTGGGCTTCCTCAACAACGAGTTTGCCCTGATCGGCCAGACCGATCGCGCCGACCTGACTCAGCACTGCACCATCCTCGATACCCTGGCCATGGCACGGGCCCGTCACCCGGGCCAGCGCAACAGCCTCGATGCGCTGTGCAAACGCTATGGTGTCGACAACTCGGGCCGTGAGCTGCACGGCGCCTTGCTCGACTCCGAGATCCTGGCCGACGTTTACCTGACCATGACCGGTGGCCAGACCAGCCTGTCGTTGGCCGGGAATGCTTCTGACGGTAATGGCTCGGGTGAGGGGTCGGGCAATCAGGCCAGCGAAATTCGCCGCCTGTCGGCGGACCGTCAACCGGGCCGGATTATTCGTGCAAGTGAAAGCGACTTGACCGAGCATGCGGCTCGACTTGAAGCCATTGCCAAATCGGCTGGCGGCCCGTCGTTGTGGGCGCAACTCCTCGACGCGAAAGGGCAGACGCTGCAGTAACCTGGCGCCTACCTGACTGCCGCTGCCGCTTATTGTCAGCGTCGACGACAGGAAAGAAGGATTTTTCATGCATCTGGTTATCAACCCCCAAGACCCTCAAGTCTCGGTACGCCTGGCCGACGAGGGTTTTGCGCCCTATGTCTGGTGCAACGATTTCAGCTTTGAAGTTCGTGCCTATGCCCGTGCCGACCGGTATAAAAAGGTCGAGCACTGGCCGCTGGAGCTGATTACGCCCTATCGCAAGTGCTACGGCATCGACCCGGATGAGTTCGCCAGCTACCGCGGTGGCAAGGGCAGCGACATCTTTATGGCGTACCTGGACAACCAGCCCGTGGGGCATGTGGTTGTAAGCACCCACTGGAACGGCTTTGCCCATGTCGATGAACTGGCCGTTATCGCGGGCGCCCGTCGCCACGGTGTGGCCAGGTCATTGCTGGAAGTGGTGAGGTTCTGGAGCCATAAAAAAAACCTGCCGGGGATCATGCTCGAGACCCAGAACAACAACCTGGGCGCCTGCCGGTTGTATGAGCGTTGCGGGTATCAGGTAGGGGGCATCGATGATTTGCGCTATCGCGGTATTGACCCGCAGACCCGTGAAGTGGCTATTTTCTGGTATTTGATATTTGAGCGCAGGGATCTGTAGCAGTTGTCGAGCTCTGCGAGGCTGCGTTCGGCGGCTGCTACAGGGATCGTGTTTTAAAGCACCACCAAGCCCTGATCCGCCAGCAATGCCTCGGCCTTTTGCCGCACAATCTCCAGCAAGGCATCCAGTGCCAGCCCGTGCCGGGTGCCTTTGCGTGTAAGCGCATAGAGCGTCACCGGGATCGCCGGTGAGATCGGGCACACATCCAGCCCGCTTGCCCTGGCACCCACTGCCGTGAACGGGTCGACCAGCGCCAGTCCTTCTCCCGCTTCGACCATGCTGCGCATCATCTGGTAACTCTGCACCTGAATCTGCACCACCGGTGCCGGACGCAAGGCTTGCAGCTTGCTGTCGAGCAGGCGGCTCAACGGGTCGTGCTGATGCAGGCCGATCATTGCCTGTCCCGCCAGCTCTTGCAGTGCGATGTATTTGTGCTTGGGTGACAACCAGCCATGAGGCGCCAGAAACTGCACCTTGCCTTGAACCAGTGGCAGAGATTCGATCCCGGATTGCTCCGATGGCTGCAGGCTCAAGCCCAGATCGCATTCGTCCATTAACAGACGGCGCACAATTTCGGCGCAAGGCTGGCTGCTCAAGGTTGTCGGGGTATCGGGAAAGCGCCGTCTGAGGGCGCCTATGCAATGAGGCAGCAGCGGTTGGGCCAGGGTTTCGCTGCAGGCTATGCGCAAGGCCGGTTCCTGATGCTGGCGCAGCTCGTTGCCCAGCTGGCGCAGAGGCTCAAGTGCCTGGTACAGCTGATTGATAAGGGGTTGCAGCACAAGGGTGTCGCGGGTGGCTTGCAGCCTCCCGCGAATACTGGCAAACAGCATAAAGCCCAATTGCTGTTCGGCTTCCTGCAGCGTTGCGTTGAGGGTGGCCGTGGGCAATTGCAGCAATTCGGCAGCATGGCCGAGGTTGCCGGTTTGCAAGATGGCTTGAATCACTTCGATGTGGCGTAGACGCATACTGGTGTCCTGTCTCGCAAATACTGATCCTTTTTGACGGCGTCTGTTGTCGTCAAAAAGGATCGTAATCATGAGGCCGGACACCAGTGCCCGGCAGATGAGGTTTCAGCGTTGCGAAGCCTGATCCGTCTCTCATCCTTTGACTTCAACCTGTACGCCCTGAGTGGCAGGTCAGGCTGCGACGACGGGCGACGGGTCGCGAACCAGGATGACACCCGACTGCACCAGCTCGAAGTTGTTGTCATCGTTCTTTTTGACACGATCGCCAATGGCCAGTTTGTAGGTCATTACGGGTTGATCGCCGGTTGCTTGTGAATCTTCAAACTCATGCACGGAATAGACGCGACCTTCCGCATCTCTTGCATGAAATTGTCCAACGAGAACTGCCGCCATTTGTAGAGAACCTCTGGAGATAAACACCCAATTTGCGGTTCTGTAGACCGTTGTTCAGCAGGGGAAGTTTAACCATGTGAAAAAAATAGTCCCCCTACTTTACAGGCTTGCAGGCCGATAGGGTGAACTGGGGTGCAAGAAAGCCGTCCGATCATCTATAACTACTCTTCCTACAGCTACTGACTCGGGGTTTTCCATGAGCAAGGTCTACAGCGTTGCAGTGTTGGTTGGCAGTTTGAGGAAGGATTCCCTCAATCGAAAAGTGGCTCAGGCTCTGGCAGAGCTGGCTCCGCCAAGCCTGAAACTGTTTATTGTCGAAATCGGTGAGCTGGCGCTTTACAACGAAGACATTGATGGTGCGTCGCCACCTGCGCCATACACGGTTTTTCGCGATCAGATCCGCCCGGCCGATGCCATCCTGTTTGTGACCCCCGAGTACAACCGCTCGGTGCCAGGCGTGTTGAAAAACGCCATTGATGTCGGTTCGCGACCCTATGGGCAGAGTGTGTTCAGTGGCAAGCCGGGCGCGGTGATCAGCGTTTCGCCTGGGGCCATTGGTGGCTTTGGGGCTAACCATCACTTGCGCCAGTCGCTGGTGTTTCTCGATGTGCCGTGCATGCAGCAGCCTGAGGCCTATCTGGGAGGAGCCGGTGATGCGTTTGATGCATCCGGTAAACTGTCGGATAAAACCCGACCGTTTTTGCAGAAATTTATCGATCAGTTTGCCGGGTGGGTAGAGCGCTAGGACTACAGCAGTCGCAAGCCGCAAGTCAGAAACTTGCAGCTTGCAGCTATCAACCTGTAGCTATCAGCTGCTCTGCGGCATCTCGCCCTTGGCCAGGCGCTGGTTGATATCGCTAATCACTGCGGGCAGGTCGCTGATGGTGTCGATCAGATAGTGGGGGCGAGATCCGGCGAACAGGGCGTGAATGCGGTTGCGTTCGCTGTCCAGGGTTGCCGGGGCCAGTGCCTTGTATTGTTCCCAGGTCAGGCCCAGGGCGTTGCCCGAGCACACCAGCGCCACGGTCCACATGCCGGCGCGGCGACCTTCAAGAATGCCCGGTACGGTGTCGTCGATCTTGACGCAGGCACCCACATCATCAATGCCCAGCGCGATCACGTTGGCCAGTGCCTGGGCCGGCCAGGGGCGACCGTTAGGGACTTCATCGGTGGCCACGACGTGGTCGGCCACATAGCCATTGGTGGCGGCCAGTTCAACCACTTTGGCCATGACCTGCGCGGGGTAGCCCGAGCAGGAACCGATCTTGATACCTTGCTCACGCAGTTGGGCAATGGTGTCCAGTGCGCCGGGAATCAGGGCCGAATGCTCGGCGATCTTTTCGATCTGCAGCGGCATAAAGCGCTCATAAATCGCGGTGACGTCATCGTCGGTCGGTGCACGGCCAAACACTTTTTTATAGCGCTCGGTTATCTGCGGCTGATCACACAGGGTACGAATGTGGTCCCACTTGCCCATGCCCATCGGTCCGCGAGCTTCTTCGATGGACACCTGCACGTCAAACTCGGCAAAGGCTTCGACAAAAATCTGGGTTGGGGCGAACGAGCCGAAATCGACCACGGTGCCGGCCCAGTCGAGGATGGCGGCTTGCAGCTTGCTCGGGTTGGTGTAGTTCATGTCTGTTAATCCTGTAAGAGCGGGCTGTGCCGCACGAAGTAAATAGGGTTGTTCTAGCCTGTTCCTGCACCATCAAATATCGAAGACTTCCATTTCCTGCAGCACCTGGCCTATGGCGTCTACGGCTGCCTGCATCTCGGCCTGATTGACGTGGCCGATGCAGCCCACACGAAAAGTCTCAACCTGGGTCAATTTGCCCGGATACAGGATGAAACCCTTGGCCTTGACCCGCTCGTAGAACTCCTTGAACTGATAGCGGGGGTCTTTTGGCGCATGGAAGGTGACGATAATCGGCGCCTGGATAGCCTCGGGCAGAAAACTGCTAATGCCCAGTTTGGCCATGCCGTCGAGCAGGGCCTGGCAGTTGTTGGCGTAACGCTGATGGCGGGCAGGCAAGCCGCCTTCTTCGTTGTATTGCAGCAGTGCCTCGTGCAGGGCGGCTACCACATGGGTCGGCGGGGTAAAGCGCCATTGTCCGGTTTTGCTCATGTAAACGTGCTGATCGTGCAGGTCCATTGCCAGTGAATGGCTGTTACCGGCGGCATTGCCCAGGGCTTCTTTGCGGGCGAATACAAAGCCCATGCCGGGCACACCTTCGAGGCATTTGCCGGAGGCAGCGATCAATGCATCAAAAGGGACTTGCCGGGCATCGATCGGCAGGGCACCGAAGGAACTCATGGCATCGATGATCAGGCGTTTGCCGTGCTGAGCGATCACTGCGGCAATGTCGGGCAGCGGGTTAAGGATGCCGGTGCTGGTTTCGCAGTGGATCAACGCCACGTGGGTGATGCTCGGGTCTGCATGCAGCAGGCGGTCGACGTCTGCCGCCGTGGTGGGCTCGTCTTCAGCGGTTTCAAAGGTGCTGTAGCGACGGTCCAGCACTTCGCAGATTTTCGCCAGGCGTTTGCCGTACGCACCGTTGATCAGCACCAGTACATTGCCATCCCGGGGTACCAGGGTGCCGATGGCGGCTTCGACGGCAAAGGTGCCGCTGCCTTGCAGGGGCACGCAGTGATGGCTGTCGGCGCCGTTGATAATGGCCAGCAGTTGCTGGCACAGGCTGGCAGTCAGCTGGTTGAAGCTGTCATCCCATGAGCCCCAGTCAACCATCATCGCCTGGCGGGTACGCGCCGAGGTGGTCAGTGGGCCAGGGGTCAGCAGGATCGGCGCGGCAGTACTCATTCTGAATTCCTCACAAGCATGGGATGGCTACTTGGTACAGGACATAAATTGCAGTTTGTGTTGATATCAATCAAATTGTTTGTTGTTATGCCTGCCATCAGTGAGGATTATAAATGAATTTATTCCAGCTCCGTGCGTTTGATGCCGTGGCCCGCGAGGGCAGTTTTACCCGGGCTGCGGCCCGGCTGTTTATCAGCCAGCCGGCGGTGACCGGGCATATCAAGGCGCTTGAGGAGCACTACCAGATCACCTTGCTGCGGCGTACGGCGCGGCGGGTGGAGTTGACTGAAGAAGGCACCAAGCTGGCGGCCATCACCCGGGCCATGTTCGGTTTGGTGGATGAAGCGCAGGTCATGCTGGAGGCCAACCGCCAGTTGCTCACCGGGCGACTTGAGGTGGCGGCCGATGGTCCGCATCTGGTGATGCCGATGCTGGCAAGCCTGCGCGCACGTTATCCGGGGATTACCGTGAATTTGCGCCTGGGCAACGCTCAGGAAACCCTGGCGGCGTTGCTGTCGGAGCATGCCGATGTGGCGGTGCTGACCGAAGTGGAGCCGCGCAAGGGCCTGGCCTTGCGTGCGCTGAACGAGTCGCGGATTTGTGCGCTGGTTCCCGCCAACCACCCGTGGCTGGCCTTGCCTGATGGCATCGCGATCGGGCAACTGGATCAGGTGATCATGGTGCTGCGTGAACCAACCTCGATTACCCGTCGCACTTTCGACAATGCCTGTGAGCAGGCTGGAGTCAATCCACGGGTATTACTGGAACTGGACAGCCGGGAGGCGGTGACCGAAGCCGTCGCTGCGCAGTTGGGTGTGGGCATTGTGTCGTCGGTGGAAGTCAGTCATGACCCCCGCGTGCGTGCGGTGCCGATCAACGGCGCGGGGCTGGTCAACCTGCATATGCTCGGCTGCATGGAACGGCGGGCCGAGTTGCGGTTGATCAAGGCGTTTATGGAGCTGGCGGTGTGATTTGTGCGGGGATAACACGCGTAGCAGCTGCTACGAATGGTGTGTTACAGGTCTGCCCGCACAATCTCCAGAAACGTTGCCACTACCCGCCGTGAGCTCTGCTCCTGCAGGCACACCAGGGTTTCGGTCAGGCGCCTTTTGCAGTCGATGATGGGCAGGGCGCACACCCGGGAGTCCGAGCCAAACTCCGCCGCCGATACCACCCCCACGCCAATCCCGACCACCACTGCTTCACGCGCAGCTTCACGACCCTCTACCTGGATCGCGGCGCGGATGCGCAGGCCGGCCTGGCTCATTTCTTCTTCCAGGGTTTGCCGGGTTACCGAACCGACTTCGCGCAATACCAGCGGTGTGTCATCCAGGTCGGCCAGGCAGATCGAACGGCGGCTTGCCCAAGGGTGCGTGCGTGCTACAAACGCCACCATCGGGTCGCTGCGCAAGGGCACGCTCAGCAGCCGGTCATCATTCACATCGCGCCCCAGCAGGGCCAGGTCTGCCTGGTAGTTGAACAGCCGCGCCAGACATTCGTCGGTGTTGCCTGTTTCGATTTTTACCGTGATCCCGGGGTAGCGCTGGCAAAAGCGGGCGATTTGCGGCAACACATGAACAGGGGCGTCCACCGCCAGGATCAGGCTCCCGGTTTGCAGGGCCTGGGAGTCCTGCAGTAACTCCTGGGCCTCGGCCTGTACCCCGAACAGGCGCTGGGTGATGCTCAGCAACCGCTCACCCAGGTCGGTAAGGCGCACCGAGCGCTTGTTGCGGTGGAACAGCAACACCCCGAAGCGTTCTTCAAGTTTTCTGACCTGATCGGAGATGGCCGGCTGGCTTAAAAACAGACGTTCGGCAGCCCGTGTGAAACTGCCGTGAACGGCGACGGCATGAAAGGCCTTCAACTGCGCATGGGAAACTGACATTGAAAAACCTCTTACAAGCTGAGCTTATGAGTGAAATACGATAAATCGATTTTACCTATTAGTCAGTAATTGCTTTGATCGACCTCAGCCCGGCGTTATGTCCTCGATAACGGTGGGTCGCGACACACTGATGTGCAGCCCCTAACTCCAACAAAAAAAGGGCCGTTCAGGGTGTGTCTGTCAAATACGGCTCTTGTCTGAAGGGCGGTATTGAAGTGCTCAACACAATAAAAAAACAGGCGTTCTCTTCTGATTCTGCCGGCACATTCCACCTCTGAGGTCAGACCCGACATGAACAACTCCTTTGCCACCATCAAGCGCTGGCGCGTGCAGATTTTTGCCATCACCTGGCTGGCCTACGCGGCCTTTTACTTCACTCGTAAAGCCTTTTCCGTGGCCAAACTGGGGATTGCTGATGACCCCGGCTTTCATCTGGACAAGATGGCAATGGCCAACCTCGATGCCATCTATCTGGCAGCCTACGCCGTAGGGCAATTTACCTGGGGCATCCTCGCCGATCGCTTCGGCCCGCGGGTTGTGGTGCTGGGCGGCTTGATCATCTCTGCACTGGCGGCGTTGGTAATGGGCACTTACGCCACCTTGCCGATCTTTGCCACCTGCATGCTGGTTCAGGGCCTGGCGCAATCCACCGGCTGGTCGGGGCTGTGCAAAAACATCGGCAGCTTTTTCCCGGCGCAGCAACGTGGTCGGGTGCTGGGACTGTGGAGTTCGTGTTATGCCTTTGGCGGGTTGGTAGCTTCACCCTTTGCCGGGTGGTGGGCCTATACGCTGATCGGCAGCTGGCACGCGGCATTTATTTCCAGCGCGGCGGTGGTGGCGCTGGTGGCGGTGCTGTTCTTTATCTTCCAGCGCAATACGCCGCAAGATGTTGGCCTGCCCGCTGTCGAGCCAGAGCCCGACATGAGTGCTGAGGAAATCGCTGCCGAAAAACGCATCAGCATCTGGGCGCCGCTGCGCGAGATCATGCGCAATCGCACGGTGCTGACCCTGGGTCTGGCGTACTTCATGCTCAAGCCGGCACGCTACGCGATTCTGCTGTGGGGGCCGGTGATTGTGTTCGAGCAAATGCCGCAAGTGGGCAAGGTCGGCGCCGCGATTATTCCTACGGCCTTTGAGTTGGCGGGTTTGCTGGGGCCGATCATGATCGGCCTGGCCTCCGACAAGCTGTTCGGTGCCCGGCGCATGCCCGCCTGCATTTTGAGCCTGTTGGCGCTGACCGTTTCCCTGGCGTTTTTCATGGGTGCACTGCATTCCGGCAGCGTGGTGCTGGTGGTGGCCTTGCTGTTTGTCATGGGCCTGACTCTGTATGGGCCTGACTCCATGATCAGCGGCGCTGCAGCCATTGATTTCGGCACCGCCAAGGCCGGAGCCACGGCGGCGGGGTTCGTCAATGGCTGCGGCTCGGTCGGGGCGATTCTGGGCGGCCTGCTGCCCGGTTATTTCGACACGGTCACGGTGTTTATCGTATTTGCCTGCTGCGCGCTGTTTTCCTCGCTGGTGCTGATTCCGCACTGGAACAGCCGACCTGCGGGGCTCAAAGCCGCGTGCCCGTTTGTGCCCAATCATCCATTGCTGATCAAGCCTTTACGCACCTGAGCAGGAGAATGACCCATGCGACCTTTTTGGCTGGAACAGGCACTGGCCCTGGAAAATGAAGCACCCTGCGAGGCGCTGGCGGGTGAAACCCGTGCCCAGGTGTGCATTGTGGGGGGCGGTTATACCGGGTTATGGACGGCGATCATGCTCAAGGAGCAAAGCCCTGAACTGGATGTAGTGCTGATTGAAGCCGATATATGCGGCGCAGGTGCCAGCGGGCGCAACGGTGGCTGTGCGCTGTCATGGTCGGCCAAGTACTTCACCCTTGAGCGGTTGTTCGGGGTGGAGGAGGCCGTGCGGCTGGTCAAAGCCTCGGAACAGAGCATTTACGCAATCGGTGCATTTTGTGAGCGCTATGGTGTGGAGGCTGATTACCGCCTCGATGGCACGTTATACACCGCGACCAATCAGGCCCAGATCGGATCGACGGATGGCGTGATTGCTGCGCTGGAGCGCCAGGCCATCAACTCGTTCAGCAAGCTGGCGGTTGATGACGTGCAGCGCCGGGCCGGTTCTGCCCAGCATTTGGAGGGCTGGTTTTCTCCCGCTGCTGCCAGCGTACAGCCTGGCAAACTGGTGCGTGGTTTGCGTCGGGTGGCCTTGCAGTTGGGGGTTAAAATCCACGAAAACACGCCAATGACCGGGCTGGAAGAGGGCGCGCCGGCGCTGATCCGCACGCCTGGCGGAAGCATTCGTGCTGACCGCGTGGTGCTCGCGATGAATGCCTGGATGGCCCGGGCATTCCCGCAGTTCGAGCGCAGTGTGGCGATTGTCTCCAGCGATATGCTGATCACGGAACCGCGCCCGGACCTGCTGCAGGACATCGGCCTGACCAGTGGTGTCACCGTGCTCGATTCGAGAATATTCGTGCACTACTACCACAACACCCCGGACGGACGAATCATGTTGGGCAAGGGTGGCAATACCTTTGCCTACGGTGGGCGCATGCTGCCTGTGTTCGATCAGCCGTCGACCTACGCCGGGCTGCTGGGCAAAAGCCTGGAGCAGTTCTTTCCGGCGTTTGCCGGGGTTGGGATCGAGGCGACATGGAATGGTCCTTCAGACCGCTCTGTCACCGGTTTGCCGTTTTTTGGTCAGATGAGCAGCCACGGCAATGTGTTTTATGGCTTTGGTTATTCAGGCAGCGGCGTGGGGCCTTGCCATATGGGCGGGCAGATTCTCGCCTCGCTGGTGTTGGGGCTGGTCAATGACTGGACCCGCTCGCCGCTGGTCAATGGACCGTTGGGGTATTTCCCGCCCGAACCCATTCGTTACCTGGGGTCGCTGATGGTGCGCAACGCCATTCGGCGCAAGGAACGGGCCGAAGATCATGGTCGCCGGCCTCGGCATCTGGATGTGCGCCTGGCCAGATTTGCCGCGGCGGCGGGCAAGGCTGACAAGGGTTAAGCAGGTATCAATTGGATTTTTTGGTCGATTGCCGACTTCTTGCCGTATAAACTTGCGCCCATTCGACGGCCGACAGGCTGCGACACACCAGATTGAGAGAGTGAGTAATGGGCGCACAGTGGAAGGTTAAACATAAAGCGGACGCCGCCAACAGCCGCGGCAAGATTTTTGGCAAGCTGGCCAAGGAATTGACGGTTGCTGCGCGCAACGGCGCCGACCCGGACATGAACTCGCACTTGCGTCTGGTCTATGAGCAGGCCAAAAAAGCCTCGATGCCGGCTGACACCATCAAGCGCGCGATCAACAAGGGCGCCGGTATCGGCACCGAGGCCGTGCAATACCACCGCGTTACCTACGAGGGTTTCGCTCCCCACCAGGTGCCGCTGATCATTGAGTGCCTGACGGACAACATCAACCGTACCGTCGCTGAAATCCGCGTGGCCTTCCGCAAGGGCCAACTGGGCGCTTCGGGTTCGGTGGCGTGGGACTTCAATCATGTCGGCATGATCGAGGCCAAGCCTGATACCCCGGACGCAGACCCTGAAATGGCCGCGATTGAAGCCGGTGCCCAGGATTTCGAAGAAGGCGAAGAAGAAGGCACGACCTTGTTCATCACCGAGCCGACTGACCTCGACGCTGTACAGAAAGCATTGCCCGAGCAAGGTTTTACCGTGGTTTCAGCCAAGCTGGGCTACCAGCCGAAGAACCCGGTAAGCGGTTTGACGGACGAGCAAATGGCCGAAGTACAAGAGTTTCTGGCCAAGCTGGAAGAGCAGGACGACGTGCAGGACATGTTTGTAGCGTTGGCGTAAGCCATCGAGCCTATCCCGTAGCAGCTGCCGAGGAACGAAGGCAGCTGCTACAGGACTTACTGTAATGCCCGTATAACCTCGGCAAATCCCGGCCGTGCCAGTACCTCTGGCTGAATACAGCGCTGTTGCAACCCTTGCAGCTCAATGCGCTGTTGATCGCTCAAGCCCGAGTCGATCCGCTCCAGCAACTCGCCCAGCAAAATCCCGAATGCTCGCACTTCGATGCGTTGCAGCGCCCGGCTTTGCGGGCTGTCGTCCAGGGCATGGAAGCACGCTGCACCGAAATCGCCCAGCAGGCAGTCACCCCGGGCATTGAATAAAATATTGTGTGCGTACAAGTCGCCATGGCAGATGCCCTGCGCGTGCAGGTGGCCGGCCGCCGAGGCAATGCCGCGGGCAATGCGCAAGGCGCTGTCGCGGGTGAAACGGGTGCTGTCGGCATACACGTCGCGGCTACAGGTGTCGAAGCTGGGCAGGGCCGCGAGATTGATAAAGGACGGGTCGATCAGTTCCATCACCAATGCGGCCTGATCGTCTGGATGACCCGTGACGCGGCCCAGTACCTTGATCAGGTTTGGATGCTGGCCTGCCGCGATGCAGGCATTCATTTCATTGAGCGGCGAGCCATCACTGGTGATGCTGCCCTTGTACAGTTTGACCGCCACCGGTTGCAGGGATTGCCCCGGTGCGCGCCACTGAGCCTGATAAATGATCCCGGAGGCGCCTTCGCCCAGCTTTTGCTCAAGCTCGAGCTGCGACCAGTCAATATTTGGCGTGGTGTCGGGCTGGTGCCGGGTGCTGGCATCTTCACGCAGCGGGTTGCCCGCATACGCCAGCCAGCTCAGGCCCGGCAAGGCCAGCAGGGTGTCGGGCAGTTCGCTGAACTGGTTGGCAGCCAGGCGGATCAGCTCCAGGCGTTCGCACTTGGCCAGACTGGCGGGCAGTTGCTGCAAGCGGTTACCTGCCAGCATCAGCTTTTGCAGCAGTGGCCGCTGGCCCAGCTCTTCGGGCAGTTGCTCGATGCAATTGTCGGTCAGGATCAGCCAGCGCAGTAAAGGAGGCAGTGCCGCACCGGGTACGTTGGCGATCCGGTTGGCCTTGAAACCAATCATGCTCAATTGCGCACACTGCCCAAGACAAACCGGCAGCTCGGTGAATTGATTGTCCGAGCAAAACAGGATGCGTAACCGGGTCAGGCGATGCAGGTCAGCGGGCAGGCTGCTCAGGGCGTTGCCGCTGAGGTTGAGGATTTCCAGGGTGTCGGCCAACTGGAATATCTCGGCCGGAAACTCGGTCAGCCCGCACGACAGATCAAGACGTTTGAGGCCCGCCAGTTGGCCAGCGCGCAGTTTAGCGAGGGTATCCATATGCAGGGTCGGGACTCGTAAGCAGGACAAAAAGTGTCGCGCATGATAGCGATTTATCGGCTTGGGGCCGAGGATTTGTCAGCGGCTTATGAGCGCAAAACGTGATGCACCTGGGCTCTGGCCAGTCAGCGGTAAAGGGCCCTTGGTCGGGCCCGGTACTGCTTATGCAGCTTTTAACGCAGCTCTCTGACCATCGTCGAAAGGGTGGTCAGCACGTCCTTGGCCAATTGCTTAGAACGCTTGCCATCCCAGCCGGTCTGCGGGTCCGGCGCATCGTTGTTGTCCTTGAACGGCATCTCCAGGGTCAGCGACAGGCAGTCGAAGCGTTGGCCAACGCTGTTGCAGGCCAGGGTCATATTGGCTTGCCCGGGTTCGTCGCGGGTGTAGCCGTGGGTGGTCTGGAAATCTTTGGTCAGGGCGCTGAGGTGCGTGCGAAAGCGTTCTTCCAGAGTTGCCAGGCGCTGGGTGTAGCCCGGGTTACCTTCGCAGCCTGCGGTAAACACATAGGGGATTTCTTCGTCGCCATGAATGTCGAGGAAGAGATCGACGCCGTACTGGCTCATCTGCTCCAGGACAAAAAACACTTCGGGGCTGACCTGCGGGCTGGTGTTTTGCCAGGCGCGGTTCAGGTCCTGACCGTTGGCATTGGTCCGCAGGTGCCCGTGGAAGGCGCCATCAGGGTTCATGTTGGGAATCAGGTAAAGATCGGCGTAGTCCAGCAGCTTGCGCATTTGCGGGTCGCTTCCTTGCTCCAGACGCTCCAACAGGCCTTCCATAAACCATTCGGCCATATGTTCGCCGGGATGTTGCTGGGCGATGATCCAGATCTTGCGCTTGTGGCTGGCGCCGCTACCTTTGCGCAACAACTGGATGTCGTGACCTTCAACGCTCTTGCCGGTGGCCAGCAGCTCGCAACCTGACCACTGCAGGGCATTTTTGATCAACTGATCATGACGTGCGCGGCTGTAGGGTTCGAAGTAGGCAAACCAGGCCTGAGGTTGCTCGGCTGCAAAATGAATATTCAGGGATGTGCCGTCGAAATCGCTCGGTACCCTGAACCAGTTTTCCTGATCGTAAGACGCCACTGCCTGATAGCCATCCCACGCTTTATTGTAGGAAGACTGGCTGGCGTTGCTCAATTGGAAATGGTGGGTGTGACCGGGTGTCAGGCCATCGACCTTGAAATGGAACCACTGAAAATGCGGGCTCTTGGTGTCCGGCTTGATGGCAAGTTTTACCTGCAACGGGTTGCTGGTATCCAGCACCTGGATATTGCCGCTGTCGAAGTCGCTGCTGATATGAAGTGAAGAGGGCGCCACGGTCATCGTCCAAATCCCGAAATCTGATAATTGTGGACGTTACTGTACCGTGCTATGGCGATAGGCCAATACAGAATTTTAGGCGGGAGGAAGAAGGAAATAGCGAAGGGGGGCGTCATCCTTGACGCATCGCAATTGTAGGGTTTTTGCGATTGATTCTCAAGTGCTAGATTGCCATTACGGCTATAGTCCTAGACTTCAGGCTTCCGTTTCTCGATGTTCTTTTGCTATCATCACCCTATCGTGACGGCCACCCAAGAAAATGGCTGCACACCAGACTTCATTAGCCTGAAGCACGCAGAGCCAGATAACTGGCCGCAAAAAAAAGACCCGGCCAGAAGCCGGGTCAAATAACCGTGATTAGCCTGATGAGGAGGTAATTCAAAAGACCGACCTAAGGTCCCTTGAATTATCGACTGATCTCGCGACCAGCTGCATGCAATAATAATCATTATCATTTGCAAATCAAGCTATTTCCCGCGCTTTCCCGAAATTAATTTTTCGCTCCCCGGCCCAATGCTCTATCCAGCGGCCTGCAGACCTAATCGAGTAACAGTTCCGTGGTGCGTTTGACCTCACTCATGGCGATATTGGAGTGGGCTTCCTGTACGTGTGGTTTCTGCAGCAAGTGATCGCGCAAAAAACGTTCGTAGCTGTCGATATCGTGGGTGACCACCTTGAGCAGGTAGTCCATGTCCCCGGCCATGGTGTAGCACTCGATCACTTCGGGGTAATCGGTAATCGCCTCTTCAAACTCGGTCAGATGGCGACGGCCGTGGCCCGACAGCCGCACATTGACGAACACCACTACATTGAGACCGAGTTTTTTCGGGTTGAGCAGGGCGACCTTGCGCTCGATCAGCCCTTCCTCTTGCAGACGGTGGATACGCCGCCAGCAGGGTGATTGCGACAATTCCACGCGTTCCGCCACCTCGGCGGCAGACAGGTCGGCATTGTGCTGAAGCAGGCGAAGGATCTTGCGGTCGATGGCGCTTAACTTTATCTGCATGAATTGATCTGTTTTCTTATTGTTTTTGAATGATGCATGCAGATTAGCAGAACAATTCCTGCAATTTAGAAAGAAAAATCCTAGGTAAAACCCTCACTCTTTTGCCACGGGTCACAGACTGACTTTAAGGTCTGGCTCGCATTCTGGCTAAAAACAAGAGAGAGAACGCAATGCCGATTTTTACCCACCCCGAATTCGATCACCACGAACACGTCCAGTTCTGTCATGACAAGGCCACGGGCCTCAAGGCCATTATTGCGGTGCACAACACGCGCCTGGGGCCAGCCCTGGGCGGTTGCCGCATGTGGCCCTATGCCGACGAGCAGCAAGCCTTGAACGATGTGCTGCGCCTGTCCCGTGGCATGACGTACAAGTCGGCGCTGGCCGGGTTGCCATTGGGTGGCGGCAAGGCGGTGATCATTGGTGACCCGCGCAAAGACAAGAGCGAGGCGCTGTTTCAGGCAATGGGTGGTTTTGTCGAGAGCATGGGCGGACGCTACATCACGGCGGCGGACTCCGGCACCGGGGTTGCTGAAATGGCCCTCATGGGCCAGCGCACCCGCCACGTGGTGGGTGCTGGCACCCGCGAACAACTGGGCGGTGGCACGCGCAGTGGTGACCCGTCTCCGGCTACCGCCCTCGGGGTCTTTATTGGCCTGCGTGAGGCAGTGTTGCAGCGTTTGGAGCGCCACGACCTGACGGGCCTGCGGGTGGCCGTTCAAGGGCTGGGTCAGGTGGGATACAACCTGGCCCGGCACCTGAAGGAGGCGGGCGCCGAGCTGTGGGTTCACGATATCCAGGAGGCCAATGTGCGCCGTGCTGTCGACGAACTCGGTGCCCATGCGGTCAGTGCACTGGATATTTACGGGCTCGATGTCGACGTGTTCTCGCCCTGTGCCATGGGTGCCATCATCAACGATGAAACCTTGCAGGTACTGCGTGCACCGGTGATTGCCGGTGCGGCCAACAATCAATTGGCCAAGGCTTCCCATGCCGATGAATTGTGGCGTCGGGGTTGCTTGCACGCACCGGATTACGCAATCAATGCGGGCGGCATTATTGACGTGTCTTACGAGTACAACGGTGGCACGCCTGAGCAGGTTCGCCAGCACGTTGAAGGCATTGGCGAGACGTTGCGTCAGATCTTTCTAAGGGCTAAAGCGCAGGACATGAACACCACGCGCATTGCCGACAGCCTCGCCCAGGAGCGTCTGAACGCGTGATAGCCAGGGCGCTGGTGCCCGCAGCAGGCAATCAGCGCCTTTTCACTTCAGCGGGCAGTCAGTTGTTGCATGTCGATAGCCTTGTCCAGCAATTGCCGGGATGGCTCCATAAGCAGCAGCAGGCTCAGCAGCAGATCCCGTTGAGAGCCCTGCTGATGCTCGCTGGCGCTTTGCGCATTGGCAATTGCGCAGCGCAAGTAATCCGAGGCCAGCACCAGAGCTTCTTCTTGGCTCACGTCATCGCTGACCTGGAAAATTTTCTTACCCGTAGCGTGTTGAGAAACAGGAGGTTTCAAATAATAGTCGAGGGCACGCTGGGTCGCGATGCTGTCCTTGATGGATTCAAGCCCGGCATCGGACTCGGTTTCGAAAGGGATTTTTGTTATGGGAGTCATGATTTACCTGCGTCTCAGGAGTTGATCGAGTCAGCTAAAGCAGATTAGTACATTAAGTATTTTTGTCTTATAAGTAAATAATACAATTCGTGTATTGTTGCGTCGAATTCAATCCGTATTGTTCGGCAGATGGATAAATGGATCGCTTTAGTCAGAACCAAATTGCGCGAGCTGAAACTCACGCAAGAAAAACTAGCCGAACGCGTCGGGGCTTCCCAGGGCGGAGTCGGCCATTGGCTCAATAAACGCCGTCAACCCGACTTGCCGACGATGAACAACGTACTTCACGCCCTTGGGCTGGAGCACCTTGAGGTCGCCCTGGTGATTCGTGAGCGCAACGAGGCGGGCGACAAGCCCGGGGTTGACGAATACACCTACGAGATCACATCGGCATTCCGCTACCCGGTGCGCGACTGGGTAGCGGCGGGTCACGTCAGCGAAAAGCTGCTGCCCGGTTATGCACCGCCCGGTACGCTGTTTGAAGTGAGTGATCACTACGCCAAGGGCGCTGCGTTCTGGCTGCTGGTCACGGGAGACGCAATGACTGCCCCGGTGGGGGTCAGCATTGCGCAGGGGATGATGATTCTGGTTGATCCGGACATCGAGGCCACGCCAGGCAAAATGGTCATCGCTCTTACGCCGGAATCCGATGCCACGACTTTCCGGCAGTTGATCGAAGAAAGCGGGCAACGTTACCTCAAGCCACTCAATCCGACCTACCCGAAAACCCTGTTTGATGAAAACTGCCGGATTATCGGCGTGGTGGTACAGGCCACTGCCAAGTTTTAGAAGCGGTGTGTCCATACTGCAAGTGAAAAGGCGGATACCGGTCACGGTACCCGCCTTTTCTCATTCCAGCTCGACCAGTGCCGAGCCCTCACTGACCATTTCACCTTCCTGGAAAAACAGCGCCTTGATCACGCCTGCATGGGGGGCTCGCAGGCTGTGTTCCATTTTCATGGCTTCCAGTACCACCAGCTGAGCACCGGCCTCGACGGTTTGCCCGACCTCGACCAGCACACGTACGATGCTGCCGTTCATCGGTGCAGTCAGGCCGCCCTGGGCCGTGTGACTGGCGTCCACGGCGCTGATCGGATCGTGCAGACGCACGCAGTGCAGATCACCGTCCCAGCGCAGGTACAGCGCATCGCCCCGACGGATGGCCAGGTGCTGACGGCGTACACCGTCCTGCTCGATGAGCAGGTGTTCATCGCGCAAAGTGGTGGTGTTGCCACTGAGGTGGATAACCTGCTGTTCACCCTTGCAGGCCAGAACCAGCAAGGTGTTTGCCGGCAGGCCGCTACGAAAGCCATTGGCTGCCGACCAGGGCGATGCCGGGTCATCGTTGCGCACCCGTAGCGGTTGGCTTTGGCTGAATGCCTGGGCAGCTGCAGACCAGAATGCCGTAGGCAAAGGTTCGGCAGCAGGCAGTAATTCTTCCTCGTAGCGTGGGATAAATCCGGTATCGAGTTCGGCTGCGGCGAAGGCAGGGTGGCCGATAATGCGGCGCAAGAAATTCAGGTTGGTTTTCAGCCCGCCAATAGCGAATTCATCGAGCATGGCCATCAGGCGCAAACGTGCCTGTTCGCGGTCTTCACCCCAAGCAATCAGCTTGCCCAGCATAGGGTCGTAGAACGGTGAAACTTCGTCGCCCTCGCTGACACCGCTGTCCACGCGACGGCCCGGGCCAGCGGCCGACTCGCGATACACCTCAAGACGGCCGGTTTGCGGAAGGAAATCATGGCCCGGGTCTTCTGCATACAGTCGCACTTCTATGGCATGGCCGTTCAACGGGACCTGAGCCTGGCTGATGGGCAGGGTTTCACCCCGTGCCACGCGGATTTGCCAGGCCACCAGGTCGAGGCCGGTGATGGCTTCAGTGACCGGGTGCTCAACCTGCAGGCGGGTATTCATCTCCATAAAGAAGAACTCGCCTCGCGCATCCAGCAGGAACTCTACAGTGCCCGCGCCCACATAACCGATGGCCTGGGCCGCACGCACGGCGGACTCGCCCATTGCCTGACGCTGTTCGACACTCAGGCCCGGTGCTGGCGCTTCCTCTACGACTTTCTGGTGGCGGCGCTGAATCGAGCAGTCGCGCTCATTGAGGTACAGGCAGTTGCCGTGCTGGTCGGCAAAAATCTGGATTTCCACGTGTCGTGGCTTGAGTACGTACTTTTCCACCAGCATGCGCGCATCGCCAAAGGACGACAGGGCTTCGCGCTGTGCCGAGGCCAGCGCCTCTGCCAGCTGGGCGACGTCCTCGACCACCTTCATGCCCTTGCCGCCACCTCCTGCCGTGGCTTTGAGCAGCACCGGATAGCCGATGCGTTCTGCGGCGAGGCGAAAGGTTTCCAGATCCTGGGCTTCGCCGTGGTAACCCGGCACCAGCGGTACGCCCGCCACTTCCATCAAGGTCTTGGCGGCGGACTTGCTGCCCATGGCATCAATGGCACTGGCGGGCGGGCCGAGAAATATCAGCCCGGCAGCTTCAATGGCACGGGCAAAGCCTGCGTTCTCCGACAAAAAGCCATAACCGGGATGAATGGCCTGGGCCCCACTGGCCTTGGCGGCTGCAATGATCTTGTCGATTTTCAGGTAGCTGTCGGCCGCTTTGCTGCCCCCCAGGTCTACGCAGATATCGGCTTCGCGGCAATGCCGCGCATCGCGATCGGTCGCGCTGTGGACGGCTACTGTGGTGAGGCCCAGGGCCCTGGCTGTGCGCATTACCCGGCAGGCGATTTCGCCACGGTTGGCAACCAGTACGGATGTCAGAATAGGGGCGCTCATGAACGCGGCTCCAGGGTCGATGGATCGGCTTGCCAGCTGGGGGCACGTTTTTGCAGAAAGGCGCGCAAGCCCTCCTGGCCTTCGGGGCTGACGCGGATGCGAGCGATGGCGTTTTCGCAGTAACGGCGAATAGCCAGGGTCGGTGCTCCGTGGCTGACTTCCCGCAACAGGTCCTTGCATGAGCGCATGGCCTGGGGGCTGTTGAGCAGCAGGTTGTCAATCCAGAGGTCGATGTGCTGTTCAAGCTCGGCGAGCGGGTAGCACTCCGATAGCAAGCCCAGTTCCCGGGCACGTTCGCCGCTGAAGCGTTCAGCCGTCAAGGCGTAGCGGCGGGCAGCGCGCTCACCGATGGCCTGCACCACAAAGGGGCTGATCACCGCAGGTGCCAGGCCGATACGCACTTCCGACAGACAGAACTGCGCGTCTTCGGCGCCGATAGCCATGTCGCAGGCACTGATCAGGCCCAGCGCACCACCATAGGCCGCGCCCTGGACCACGGCCAGGGTGGGCATTTTCAGCTTGGCCAGGTTGTACATCAGCTCGGCCAGGTGGCGGGCGTCGTCAAGGTTGGTGTGGTAGTCCAGTTCGGCCGATTGCTGCATCCAGGCCAGATCGGCACCGGCGCTGAAATGCTTGCCGCGCCCGCGCAGCACCAGAAAACGCAGGGCAGGGTCGGCTTGTACGGCCTCCAGCGCCAGAATCAGCTCACGAATCATCTCGGCATTGAATGCATTGTTCTTCTGCTCGCGGCTCAACCACAGGGTGGCAAAGCCCCGGGGATCGGTGTGCAGTTCGAGGGTGTTGAAATCCATCATGTTTGTCAGTCCTGAAAGGCTGTGGGGTTACATCCGGAACACACCGAAACGGGTGGCTTCGACAGGGGCGTTCAAGGCCGCCGACAGGCCAAGGGCCAAAACCTCTCGGGTTTGCGCCGGATCGATCACGCCGTCATCCCACAAGCGCGCGCTGGAGTAGTAGGGGTGGCCTTGATGCTCGTACTGGTCGAGGATCGGCTGCTTGATCTCGGCCTCTTCCCGGGCTGTAAACCCGACGCCATTGCGCTCGGCCTGTTCGCGCTTGACCTGCACCAGCACACCCGCGGCTTGCTCCGCACCCATCACGCCGATTCGGGCATTTGGCCACATCCACAAGAAGCGTGGATCGTAGGCGCGGCCGCACATTCCGTAGTTGCCGGCGCCAAAGCTGCCGCCAATGATCACGGTGAATTTGGGCACCCTGGCGCACGCAACGGCGGTGACCAATTTGGCACCGTGTTTGGCAATCCCACCGGCTTCGTATTTCTGCCCGACCATAAAGCCGGTGATATTTTGCAAAAACACCAGGGGGATGCCGCGCTGACAGGCCAGCTCGATAAAGTGCGCGCCCTTTTGCGCGGCCTCGGCAAACAGGATCCCGTTGTTGGCCAGAATCGCCACCGGGTAACCCTGCAAATGGGCAAAGCCGCACACCAGCGTGGTACCGAACAGGGCCTTGAACTCATCGAATACCGAGCCATCCACCAGCCGCGCAATCACTTCGCGTACATCAAAAGGCTGCTTGGCATCAGCCGGGACTATGCCGTACAGCTCATCACGGTCGTACAGCGGTACCTGTGGTGTGCGCTGCTGCAACTGGCCCAGCTTGCGCCAGTTGAGGTTGGCAACGCTGCGCCGGGCCAGCGCCAGGGCGTGTTCGTCGCTGTCGGCATAGTGGTCGGCCACCCCGGAAATCTTGCAGTGCACATCGGCCCCGCCGAGGTCTTCGGCGCTGACCACTTCGCCCGTGGCGGCCTTTACCAGCGGCGGGCCAGCGAGAAAAATCGTTGCCTGTTGACGCACCATAATGGCTTCGTCGGCCATGGCGGGTACATAGGCACCGCCTGCGGTACAGGAGCCCATGACCACGGCAATTTGCGGGATACCCGCTGCGCTCATGTTGGCCTGGTTGAAGAAGATCCGTCCAAAGTGCTCGCGGTCCGGGAACACCTCGTCCTGGCGCGGCAAGTTGGCACCGCCCGAGTCCACCAGATAAATGCACGGCAAGCGGTTCTGCTCGGCGATGGTTTGCGCCCGCAGATGTTTTTTGACCGTTAGGGGGTAGTACGAACCGCCTTTGACCGTCGCGTCGTTGGCGACAATCATGCACTCCACGCCCTCGACCCGACCAATGCCGGCAATGATTCCGGCGGCCGGAACGTCTTCGCCGTACACGTTGTAAGCCGCTAACTGACTCAATTCAAGGAAGGGCGAACCGCTGTCCAAAAGGCGGTCAATCCGTTCGCGAGGCAACAACTTGCCCCGCGAGGTATGCCGCTCCTGCGCCTTGGCGCCACCGCCTTGTTGCACCTGCGCTAGCAGGGCATGCAAGGCGTCGACCTGTTTGAGCATGGCGTCGCGGTTAAGCCCGAACTCGGCCGAGCGCGGGTTGATTGTCGTCTGCAAGATGGACATGCCTGCGCTCCTTAGCGGGTTTCGTTGAAGAGTTCGCGACCAATCAGCATGCGTCGGATTTCGCTGGTACCAGCGCCGATTTCATACAGTTTGGCGTCGCGCAGGAGGCGCCCGGCAGGGAATTCATTGATGTAGCCGTTGCCGCCGAGAATCTGAATGGCATCGAGGGCCATTTGCGTGGCGCGTTCGGCGCTGTACAAAATCACGCCGGCGGCATCCTTGCGCGTTGTTTCGCCACGTTCGCACGCGGCAGCCACGGCATACAGATAGGCACGGCTGGCATTGAGCTGGGTGTACATGTCAGCCACCTTGCCCTGGATCAACTGAAATTCGCCGATGCTCTGGCCGAATTGCTTGCGGTCGTGAATGTACGGCACGATCAGGTCCATGCACGCCTGCATGATCCCGGTGGGGCCGCCCGAGAGCACCACACGCTCGTAGTCCAGGCCGCTCATCAGGACCTTTACGCCGGCGTTGAGGGTGCCCAGCAGGTTCTCTTGAGGCACTTCGACGTCGTCGAAAAACAGCTCGCTGGTGTTGGAACCGCGCATGCCAAGCTTGTCGAAATGGCTACTGCGGCTGAAGCCTTTCCAGTCACGCTCAACGATAAATGCGCTGATTCCGTGCGGGCCTTTCTCCAGGTCGGTCTTGGCATAGATCACATAGGTGCTGGCGTCCGGGCCATTGGTGATCCAGGTTTTGCTGCCGTTGAGGACAAAGTGGTCGCCGCGTCTGTCGGCGCGCAGTTTCATCGAAACCACATCGGAACCGGCGTTCGGTTCGCTCATGGCCAGGGCACCGACGTGTTCGCCGCTGATCAGCTTGGGCAGGTATTTGAGTTTCTGTTCGTGGGTGCCGTTGCGGTTGATCTGGTTGACGCACAGATTGGAGTGGGCGCCGTAGGACAGGGCCACCGATGCCGAGCCGCGGCTGATTTCTTCCATGGCCACCACATGGGCCAGATAGCTCAGGCCGGTGCCGCCGTACTCTTCTGAGACGGTGATGCCGAGCAACCCCATGTCACCGAACTTGCGCCACATGTCGGCCGGGAACAGGTTGTCCTTGTCGATTTGCGCCGCCCGTGGCGCCAGTTCGGCAGCGACGAATGCCTGGACCTGATCGCGCAGCATATCGATGGTTTCGCCCAGGGCGAAGTTCAGGGTGGGGTAGCTCATGGGGCACCTATATTCATTGTTCTTGTGGAGGCGGTTACTGCGTCGCCATTGATAACCTTTACGTTAACGTAAACTTGGCGCCTTTAACTGTCAACGACCTTTACGTTAACGTCAACTTAGGCCAGAGTATTTGTTGTTCTTCAAATGAGCCGGTGCAGTACGCGCCTTGCTCATGCTCCCAAAACAATCACAAGAGGAGTTGCCATGAAGTTGCAATCCGTCCCCAGTTACAGCCAGGGTGCGCTGGACAAGCCGCTGCTGGCGATGACGATAGGCCAGGCTTTTGATCAGACTGCTGCGCGTTACCCGCAGGGGGAGGCGTTGGTGGTACGCCATCAGCAGCAACGTTATACATGGGCACAATTGGCCGAGGAGGTCGACCTGCATGCCAGGGCACTGCTGGCTTTGGGTTTGCAGGCAGGGGACCGGCTGGGGGTGTGGGCGCCTAATGGCGCCGAGTGGTTTATCAGCCAGTTTGCCAGCGCCAAGATTGGCGTGATTCTGGTCAATATCAACCCGGCATACCGGCTCTCGGAACTCGAATACGTACTCAAGCAATCGGCGTGTCAATGGTTGGTGTGTGCGGGCGCGTTCAAGACGTCCAACTATCACTCCATGCTCCAGGAGTTGATCCCTGAGTTGGCGGAGCAATCGGTCGGGGCGCTGGATTGTGTGCGCTTTGCCGATTTGCGTGGGGTCATCAGCCTCGCGGCTGAGCCGCCGGCAGGTTTTTTGCCGTGGTCGCACCTTGCCATGTTGGCTGACGAGGTCGAACCGGAGCAGTTACGCTGCCGCGAAGCCAGCCTGCACGTCGACCAGCCGGTCAATATCCAGTACACCTCGGGCACTACGGGCTTCCCCAAGGGTGCGACCCTCAGCCATCAGAACATTCTCAATAATGGCTATATGGTAGGCGAAAGCCTGGGGCTGACGGCCAGCGACCGTCTGGTAATCCCCGTGCCGCTTTATCACTGCTTTGGCATGGTGATGGGTAATCTGGGTTGCGTGACCCATGGCACTACCATGATCTACCCTGCGGAGGCCTTTGACCCGGGCCTTACGCTGCAAGCGGTTGCGCAAGAGCGCGCCACCGGGCTGTACGGTGTGCCGACCATGTTTATCGCCATGCTCGACCACCCGCAGCGTGCCTCGTTTGATCTGTCGAGCCTGCGCACGGGGATTATGGCCGGGGCCACATGCCCGATCGAGGTCATGCGCCGCGTCATTAGTGAAATGCATATGGGCGAAGTACAAATCGCCTATGGCATGACCGAAACCAGCCCGGTATCGATACAGACGGGGCCTGCGGATGAACTGGAATTGCGGGTTACCACGGTGGGGCGTACCCAGCCACAACTTGAGAGCAAGTTGATCGATGCTGCGGGCAACACCGTTGCCCGGGGTGAGATTGGCGAGTTGTGTACCCGTGGCTACAGCGTGATGCTCGGTTACTGGAACAACCCGCAGGCCACCGCTGATGCCATCGACGGTGACGGCTGGATGCATACCGGTGACCTGGCGCAGATGGATGAGCAGGGCTATGTACGCATTGTGGGGCGCAACAAGGACATGATTATTCGCGGTGGAGAAAATATTTACCCGCGGGAGCTGGAGGAGTTCTTTTTTACCCACCCGGCAGTGGCTGACGTGCAGGTTGTGGGTATCCCTGACGCCAAATATGGCGAAGAGATCGTTGCCTGGATCAAGTTTCATCCCGGGCATACGGCCAATGAACTTGAGCTGCAAACCTGGTGCAAGTCGCGGATTGCGCACTTTAAAGCACCGCGTTTTTTCAAGTTTGTCGATGCATTCCCGATGACCGTGACCGGCAAGATCCAGAAATTCAAAATGCGCGAGATCAGTATTCAGGAGTGCCAACAGAAATGACCAAACCCGTGGGAACGGGCTTGCTCGCGATGGCATCACCGCGATTTGCCAGACAGACCGCGGCGCCTGAATCGCGAGCAGGCTCGCTCCCACGGGGGTATGCAGTTAAGCAAATTATCAAACCACAGACAGCACAAAGGGGAGCCGAGGCTCCCCTTTAATATGTCGTTGCGTGCTCTTTTTTTATTATTGAAGGGCGGTCTATTGTTGTTTTTGGAACTCGCCCTTTTGCTGCGTTTTTGTGCGACCCCCATCCGGGGTCAAGAGCAAACGTATTTTTTTGAGCGCTGATCCACTTTTATCACCGGCTATCAAACCCGTGATCCAACCTGTGCGGGTGCTACCTGAAGGTAGTTTTATTCTTCTCTGCCCGGTTGCGAGGTGGTTTTTAGGCGCCTCGGAAAAGTAAACCTTCTCCAAAAAAATCTGTTAGCTGCGTCTCTGCCGTGTTGTTTTTGTTATGTCAGAGTCGTTTCGTATTGTTTTTATTATGTTGCTGCGGTTTTTATTCTTGTTATGCCATAGAGATAGCAGGAGCCGTGCCAACTTTTAAAAACCCTTATAAATCAACTAGTTGAGAATTAAGGCAATAAAAAACCGGCCTTGGCATGGCCGGTTTGTTTCCGTGTTACTCGTTTGTGTGGCGGCGAGGTAACACCCCGGAACACTTTTTAGCCCTGGCGGGCCTTTGCCACCCGTGATCCGGTAACACGACCCAGCACCTTGCAGATGTGCGCGCCGGCCAGTAACAGCTTGTCCATGTCGACCCCGGTATCGATGCCCATGCCGTTGAGCATGTACAGCACGTCTTCCGTGGCCACGTTACCGCTGGCACCCTTGGCATAGGGGCAACCGCCGAGGCCGGCGATGGAGCTGTCGAATACCGCGATGCCTTCCTGCAGGCTGGCGTAGATATTTACCAGCGCCTGACCGTAGGTATCGTGGAAATGCCCGGCGAGTTTTTCCCGCGGGACGCAAGCCGCTACCGTCTCAAACAGGGTGCGTGTGGCTGTCGGTGTACCGGTGCCGATGGTGTCGCCCAGTGACACCTCGTAACAGCCCATGGCGTACAGCTCCTGCGCTACCTGTGCCACCTGCTGCGCACTGACCTGGCCTTCATAAGGGCAGCCCAGCACACAGGACACATAGCCGCGTACGCTGATGCCGTGCTGCCTGGCCGCTTCAATAATGGGCACAAAGCGCGCCAGGCTTTCGCTGATCGAGCAATTGATATTGCGTTGCGAGAACGCTTCGGATGCGGCGGCAAATACCGCGACTTCCTTTACCCCGGCGGCCACGGCATCTTCAAAACCACGCAGGTTCGGTGCCAGCGCACCGTAGACCACGCCCGGCTTGCGGCGGATTTGTGCGAAGACTTCAGCCGAACCGGCCATTTGCGGCACCCACTTGGGGGAGACAAAGCTGCCGGCTTCGATATAGCCCAATCCGGCGTCGGTCAGGGCGTCAACCAGTTGCACCTTGTCCGCGACACTGATGGGTTGGGCCTCGTTTTGCAGACCGTCGCGCGGGCCTACTTCGATCAGCCGCACATGGGTTGGAAGTGTCATGGGGATCACCGTGTCCGTTGAAATGGGGTCTTGCCCAACCCTCACCCCAGCCCTCTCCCGGAGGGAGAGGGGGCAGATGGGGGTGTGCTGGAGTTCGCAGGCGGTCAGTCAGAGCGAGGGACTGTTAGTCGTCTGTTTTTTTATGGTCTGTTCCAGCGCCTGGAGACACCGCTCTTCAGCGGTATCGAGCTCCAGCTGCATCTGCTGGATATCCAGCAACTGCTGC
This sequence comes from Pseudomonas sp. FSL R10-0056, assembly GCF_009600105.1. Lineage (NCBI taxonomy): Bacteria > Pseudomonadati > Pseudomonadota > Gammaproteobacteria > Pseudomonadales > Pseudomonadaceae > Pseudomonas > Pseudomonas sp. FSL R10-0056. Next base: position 9,534 of record NZ_WIWL01000176.1, on the reverse strand, counting down.
TCAAGCTGCTCGCGGCGTTCGGCGATTTTGGCCAGCATGCTGTTGAGCTGTTTCTGGTTGCCGCTGGTGGGGTCATAAAGCTCGATCAGTTCGCGGCATTCGGCCAGCGAAAAGCCGATGCGCTTGCCGCGCAGAATCAGTTTCAGGCTGACTTTGTCCCGCGCCGAATACACCCGCTCCTGACCGCGTCGTTCAGGGGCGAGCAGGCCTTGCTCTTCATAAAAGCGAATGGCACGGGTGGTGATGTCAAGTTCACGGGCAAGGTCGGAAATACTGTACGTCTGGCTGCTCATGGGCGGGCTCTGGAGAAATCGTGTTGCTAAACTAAAGGTTGGTTGACGTATACGTCAAGCAGGCTTGCGGCTTCGAATTTCTGTTGTTGCTGGCACAGCTCTATCAGTTGCTCGCGCATCCAGCGATTGGCCGGGTCTTGCTCGGTACTTTCGTGCCAGTACAAATGGGTTTCCACATTGGGCAGTTCATTGAGGGGCAAGGCTACAAAGTGCAGGCCATGGCGGCGGGCAAAACGCTCGGGCACGGTCATTGCCATGTCGGTTTGCTGCAGCACATTGGAGGCCATCAGGTAATGCTGCGAGCGCAGGGTGATCTTGCGCTGCAGGCCCATCTTGCCCAGGGCCAGGTCGACCTCGCCGAGGCCGTTGCGCCGGGTCGAGATATGAATGTGGGTCAGCGCCAGGTATTCATCCAGGCTAAGGCCTGCCTTGGCGGCCAATGGATGGCCCTGGCGCATGGCGCAAACGTAGCGGTCCTCCATCAATTTGACGTGGCGCACCTGCGGGTCGGTGTTAAGTGGCGCATCCACCGCAAAATCCAGACGCCCGGCAGCCAGATCACTGGTGGTCTCACGCCGATGAGAGAGAAAACTCTCGACCACCACCGAAGGCGCCTGACGCCGTAGCCGCTGGAATAGCGGCGGCAAAATCACCGCTTCTGACAGGTCTGTCATGCTGATGCGGTAGGTCTTGTTGGCTTGCAGGGGGTTGAAGGTGCGGCTTTCCTGCACCGAAACACGCAACAGCGCCAGGGCACTGCGCACCGGGCTGATGATGTTCTGTGCCATGGGGGTGGGCACCATGCCCTGGGCGGTGCGCACGAACAACGGGTCATTGAAGCTCTCGCGCAATCGCGCCAGGGCATTGGACACGGCTGGCTGGGTGATGCCGATAATCTGCCCGGCGCGGGTCAGGTTGGCTTCGGTATAGATGGCGTCGAAGACGATAAACAGATTGAGATCGACCTTGTTCAGGTTCATGACGCGCTGGCTCTTGTTATTGGAAAGGAAAACGCGCCCCGATCATATATTGCTTATGAATGGTAATACACGTCGTTAATAGATGGCGCAAATAAAGGGTGGCTAATCTAGCATCGGGTATCACTTTTCAGCAGCCCGGTAGAAGGTAGTCACTTATGGATTTCGCTTACTCTCCGAAAGTTCAGGCCCTGCGTGAGCGTGTGACAGCGTTTATGGACGCCCATGTTTACCCGGCGGAGGCGATTTTTGATCAGCAGGTGGCTGAAGGTGATCGCTGGCAGCCCACAGCGATCATGGAAGAGTTGAAACTCAAGGCCAGGGCTGAAGGGCTATGGAATCTGTTTTTGCCAGAGTCCGAACTGGGCGCCGGGCTGACCAACCTTGAATACGCGCCGCTGGCAGAAATCATGGGGCGCTCGATGCTGGGTTCCGAGCCCTTCAACTGCTCGGCACCGGATACCGGCAATATGGAAGTACTGGTGCGCTACGCCAGCGAGGCACAAAAAAAGCAGTGGTTGGAGCCGCTGTTGCGGGGTGACATTCGCTCGGCGTTTGCCATGACCGAACCGGACGTCGCCTCGTCGGATGCTACTAGTATGACGGCATGCGCCGTGCGTGACGGTGACGAGTGGCTGATCAATGGCCGCAAATGGTGGACGTCGGGAGCTTGTGACCCTCGCTGCAAGATCATGATTTTCATGGGCTTGAGCAACCCTGAAAATCCGCGGCATCAGCAGCACTCAATGATCCTGGTGCCGGTAGACACCCCAGGGGTGAAAATCGTACGGCCACTGCCGGTATTCGGCTACGACGATGCTCCTCATGGTCATGCCGAAGTGCTGTTCGACAACGTACGAGTGCCGTATGAAAACGTTTTGTTGGGTGAAGGCCGGGGCTTTGAAATTGCCCAGGGGCGTCTTGGGCCGGGCCGGATTCACCACTGCATGCGCTCGATTGGCATGGCCGAGCGGGCACTGGCTTTAATGTGCAAGCGTTCGCTGGCACGTACCGCGTTCGGCAAGCCGCTGGCACGTCTGGGAGCCAATATCGACAAGATCGCCGACTCGCGCATGGAGATCGACATGGCGCGCCTGTTGACCCTCAAGGCTGCGTATATGATGGACACGGTAGGCAACAAGGTGGCCAGAAGTGAAATCGCCCAGATCAAGGTTGTCGCGCCCAACGTTGCCTTGAAGGTGATTGACCGGGCCATTCAGATGCATGGCGGGGCAGGGGTTTCGGCGGATTTTCCGCTGGCTTATATGTACGCCATGCAGCGCACGCTGCGCCTGGCGGATGGTCCGGACGAAGTACACCGGGCGGCAGTGGGCAAGTTTGAGCTGGATAAATATGCACTCTAGGGAGAGGGGGCATTTGACCTTGCACACTCAATAAACCCACACCTCAACCCGACGATTCTTCTGGCGCCCTTCATCTTCGATATTGGCTGCCACCGGCATTTGTGCGCCATAGCCCCGAATTTCCCTGGGCACCACGCCGCTTTTCACCAGCTCGCGGCGTACGGCCATCGCCCGCAACGTTGACAGCAATTGTGCTCGCTGCGGGTCATCCTTGGCATCGCCAAAACCCACCAGTGTGATCTGTTTGTCGAGTTTGCCATGGGCGCTAAGGTAGTCGGCCACACGCAGCAAGTCCTGACGCGCCTTGTTATCCAGTGAGGCGCTGCCTTCTTCAAAACGGAAGTTGACTGACAGGCGCTGTGCCTCCCGCGTCAGCGCCTGATACGCCTGGGGCATGTGCGCGCCCGGTAGCACGCTGCCAGCTTGTACGCTTTGGGCGACAAAGCCGTTTTGCCCGACAATGGCCTGACCTTGCGGGCTTTGGGTGAAGGCAACCAGTGCTTTTGCCCAGGGATTTATCGTCGAGGGAGGCAGGTAAAAGAACAGACGCCGCGACAAGGGGTAGTCTTCGCTGGCAATCAGGCTGGTGAGCGGCAGCATGGGCTGCGATGCGCCATCAACGATAGCCAGGGCCTTGGCCTCACGGATATACGGCAGGCCGATAAAGCCGATGGCTTGTGGGTCACGGCTGACGGTATCGGATAGCTCTTCGCTGGATTCGAAACGCTGTGCCGTACTGCTCAAGGACTGCCCGTTGCGGTTCAAGACCAGCTCTTTAAAGGTCTCCCAGGTGCCGGACTGGCCATCGCGGGCATATAAATGAATGGCACCACCGACCCCGCCCAGCTGTTCCCAGCGGCTGATCCGGCCACTGAAAACCTGTGCCAGTTGCTCGGTATCAAGCTGATTGAGCGGGTTGCGCGGGTGGAGAATGATCGCCAGGCCATCGATGGCAATCACTTGTTCGGCGCTCGGGCTTTTCAGGTCTCCCAGGCGCTCAAGGTCTACCAGTTCGCGGTCCTTGATGGGGCGCGAGGACGCCACCAGATCCGCATGCCCGGCGGCCAGGGCAGTAAAGCCGGTACCCGAGCCATGGGCGGCGACATCCACCCGGATCTGCCGGCCCTGCGCCGTGGTGCCGACAATAGTGTGCTCGTTGGGCGGGATGACCGGGACACTGTGGATGTCATGCAGGCCTTGCTCGGCGAGCATGGCGCTGACCAGTGCAGGGCCAAGGTTGGCGCCGATGGTGTTGGAGCCCTGGATGCGCAGGTCGGCAGCGCAGACCAGGCCGGTCAGCGCGCATAACAGGGTCAAGGACATAAAACGCAGCATCGGCAGGCACCTTCCTGGAGCCATAGAAAGGCCTGCAATTTAAGTCAGAAAGGTTTCAAGCCGATGACAGGCCCCTCTGTAGCAGCCTCGTTCCTTCGGCAGCTGCTACGGGATTGTTCTTAGCTCAATTCCAGCCAGATCGGCGCATGATCCGATGGTTTTTCCATGCCACGCAGGTCGTAGTCCACACCCGCTGCCTTGATTCGTGGCACCAGCCCCTGGGAAGCAAGGATCACGTCAATGCGCAGGCCACGCTTGGGCTCATCCTCAAAACCACGGCTGCGGTAATCGAACCAGCTGAAACGGTCGGCCACGTCCGGGTGCAGGTAGCGAAAGCTGTCCACCAGGCCCCAGCCCTTGAGACGTTCCAGCCACTCGCGTTCTTCCGGCAAAAAGCTGCACTTGCCGGTTTTCAGCCAGCGCTTGGCGTTGTCCGGGCCGATACCGATATCGCAGTCCTGCGGCGAGATATTGATATCGCCCATTACCACCAGTGGTTGTTCATTGCTGAACTGGCTTTCAAGCAGCTGCTGCAGGTCGCTGTAGAAACGCTGCTTGGCCGGGAATTTGGTGGGGTGATCGCGGTTTTCGCCCTGTGGGAAGTAACCATTCATGATGGTCACCGGCTGGCCGTTTTCGTCAGCGAAAGTGCCCCAGATAAAACGCCGCTGGGCGTCATCTTCATCACCGGCAAAACCCTTGTGCAGCTCCAGAGGTGCCTGGCGCGAGAGCAGGGCGACCCCGTAATGGCCTTTTTGACCATGGAAGTGCACGTGATACCCCAGCGCTTCGATGTCGGCGATGGGGAACTGATCGTCATGGACCTTGGTTTCCTGCAGGCCGATCACGTCAGGCTGGTGTTTCTCGATCAGCGCTGCCAGCTGATGTGGCCGAGCGCGCAGGCCGTTGATGTTGAATGAAACGATTTTCATGGGCGGGCAGTCCTGAACAAAACTGCGATGCTAGCGGACTGACGCTCTGGCTGCCAGCGTGCAGTGGGGCAAATGCACTGCTAACGTAGGATGCACTTGGCCATGATGGAACTGTTGTGGCCCTCGGGGGTTCGTACGCATTAGAAGCGCCGCTATCCAGGCCGCGCCGGGGAGTTGATCGCATGACGCAAACGCCGAACGCCACCAGTCAGATCCAGTTGCTTGACAGTGGCTATTCAAGAGAAGCGCGCTCCTTGCTGTATCAGGCCTATCGCCATGAGCCGACATTCCGCTTTCTGTTCAACGCCGAGCGCAGCGGTTACGAACAACGGGTTCGCGCGACAGTGCGGGAGCTGGTCAGGCAACATTTTTTTCAGGACTTGCCGGCGCTGGGGTTGCTGGTCAATGACCGCCTGGTGGGCATTGCCCTGATTGCCCCGCCGCAGCGGCGCCTGGGGATTACCGAAAGCTGGGCCTGGCAGTTGCGCATGGTGCTCAGTGCCGGGCTGAACTGCACGCGGCGGTATCTGGACTATCACCAGGCAGTGCAGGCCTGCGTGCCGGGAGATGCCGTGCATATGCTGCCGTTGCTGGGTATTCATCCCGAATTCCAGGGTTTGCATTACGGTGAGCAGTTGCTTGAAGCAGTGCATAACTGGTGCGCCGAGGACGAGCACTCCGAAGGTGTGGTGCTCGACACCGGAAACCCGCATTACCTTGAATTCTACAAGCGCCAGGGCTATGTGGAGATCGGGGAAGTTGCGGTGGGGCCGGTGATAGAACATGTGTTCTTCCATGCCAATCCGCAGGTGTCACATACCGCAACGGTTTGAACACGAACTTTTTGCCCGTTGACGCGCTCTATGAGCACCCCAGCCCGTGATAGCATCCGCGCCTATGACGTTCCCAGGAAGATTTACCAGTGGTGTTGTCCTGCTGCTCAGCAGTTTTGCGGCGTGTGCCCAAAGCGAGTTGGTGGTCAAGGTCAAACCGGCAAACGACGCCCTCAAGGCCAACGTGGAAGGCTATATTGGCAGCCTCGGCGATCGTGACGAGAAAGCGCTTTTGCGTTTTCAACGTGGCGCGCAGGAGCAGGCCCTGAAAGCCTCCCAGGCCTTGGGTTACTACCAGCCCTCCATCGACGCCGAGGTCAAGCCCGGCGATCCGCCGCGTCTGGTGTTGAGCATCGATCCCGGCGAGCCGGTGCATCTGCGCAACGTCAACGTGCGCGTCGAAGGCCCGGCCGCTTCGCTGAAGGCCTTTCAGATACCGGCCAGCGATGATCTCAAACCCGGCGCGGTGCTCAATCAGGGCAACTACGAAGACGCCAAGCGCCTGATCCAGAACCGTGCCCTGCGTTACGGTTTTTTCAATGGTAAATTCACTCAGCACGAACTGCTGGTCGACCCCAAGGGCGGTTTTGCCGATATCAATCTGGTCTACGAAAGCGGCCCGCGTTTTTTTCTCGGTAAAGTCAGTTTTGCCGGCGATGCACCCTTTGACCAGACCTTGCTGCAACGCATGGTGCCGTTTACCCCGGATACCCCGTACGACTCGGAACTGGTTGCCGAACTTAACCAGAACCTGCAAAGCAGTGGCTACTTTGAAGTGGTGCGCGTCGATGCCGCACCCAGTACTGCGGTGGGGCAGGTGATCCCGGTCGACGTCGACCTGGAAACCCGCAAGCCTCGCACCATGACCCTGGGCCTGGGTTACTCGACCGATACCGGAGCCCGTGGCAAGGCCAGCTGGATGCGCCACTGGGGCAACCCGCGCGGTGACAGCTACGGCTTTGAATCCGAAATATCCCAGCCCAAGCAAAACGTCGGTGCCTGGTATGACATCCCGCTGGATCCACCGCTGACCGATAAACTGCGTCTTGCTGCGGGTTATCAAAACGAAGAAATCGCCAACACCGACACCTTGAGCAAGCTGCTCACGGTCGGCCCGGAGTGGCACAGCAAACTGGATAACGGCTGGACGCGCGTCATCTCGCTCAAATGGCAGCATGAAGAGTACCGCCTGGGCGATGACTCGGGCCTGAGTACCTTGCTGATGCCGGGCGTCAGCTATTCGGTATTGCGCAGCGACAACCGCATCGACCCCAGTCACGGCTACAGTGTGACCACGGATATGCAGGTGGCCAAGCAAGGGTTGATGTCCGATACCAACCTGCTGCATGGCGATGTGCAGTTCAAGGCGTTGACCACCCTGTGGGAAAAACACCGCTTTTTGGGCCGGATCCAGTTTGGTGGCAGTGCCACCAACGGCTACAAATCGATTCCACCGTCACTGCGCTTCTTCGCCGGTGGCGACCAGAGCGTGCGTGGTTATGATTACCAGAGTCTGTCGCCGAAAAACTCCGAAGGTGATCGTATTGGCGGGCGCTACATGCTCGCGGGTAGCCTGGAATATCAATATCAGTTCGCCGAAAAGTGGCGCTGGGCGACCTTTGTCGACCAGGGCAATGCGTTCAACACACTGGACTTTCCGAGCCTGAAAACCGGGGTCGGCGTTGGTATTCGCTGGATCTCGCCGGTAGGCCCCATACGTCTGGATCTGGCCCATGCGCTGGATGACGATGGCGGTGTCCGTTTGCACTTTTCGATGGGGCCAGAACTGTGATTCGTGGTTTGAAAATAGCCGGGCTGGTGCTGGTGGCGTTGGTGCTGCTGGCCGTTGTCAGTGTGGGCGTGATTCTGGGTACGCAAGCAGGCAGCCGCTGGGTGCTGGGGCAGGTACCGGGTTTGCAGGTGGAGAATTTTGCCGGGCGCCTGGGCGGCCAGTGGGGTGCCGATCATCTCTTGTGGGAGCAAGGCACCAGCCGGGTGGAGGTAAGCCGGCCGATCTTTGCCTGGTCGCCGGGCTGTCTGACCCGCATGACGCTATGTATCGATCAATTGCAGGCTGACGCCATCAGCCTGCAATTTCCGCCCAGTGAAGACAGCAGCAGCGGGCCGATCAGCCTGCCGGAGCTGAAATTGCCGCTGGCGATTGAAGTGGGTGTGGTCAAGGTCGGCAATGTACTGTTCAACGGCATCGAGCAGCTCAAGGGCATGCAGATGTCGGCGCAGTGGACGGCCAAGGGCTTGCAGCTCGACTCGGTGCAGGTCGAGCGCGAAGACCTCAACGTTGAACTGTCCGGCCTGCTGCAACCCAATGGCGACTGGCCGTTGACCTTGCAAGGTAACGTCAGCCTGCCAGCTCCGGATGGCAAACCCCTGGCGATCGCGCTCAAGGTTGATGGCAATCTGCGTACTAGCTTGAACCTCAAGGCCGACACCACCGGTTATATCAATGCGCACCTGACGGGCGAGCTGCAGCCTTTGGCCGACAACTTGCCGGCGCAATTGAAAATCACCGCCGAACCGTTCAAGGCCAGCCCCGATCTGCCGGACACCCTGGTGCTCAATCAGTTGTTGCTGACGGCCAAGGGCGACCTCAAGGACGGCTATGAATTGAATGGCAGCGCCCTGTTGCCTGCCGAAAAACAGCCAGTGAACCTGCAGCTCAAAGGCCGCGTGGATGCCAAGGGTGCGCAGATCGCAGCGCTGGACCTGACCGCCAACCCGCAGCAGCGCCTGAAACTGTCGGGGCAAGTGGACTGGCATGAAGGCTTGAGCGCCGAGGCCAAAATCGACTGGCTGGAGTTTCCCTGGCACAACCTGTATCCGCTGATCGACAAGCCTGATGTGGATTTGCGCACGTTTGTGGCTGAAGTGTCCTATCGCGACGGTAATTATCTGGGCAACTTCAAGGCGGACCTTGATGGCCCGGCGGGCAAGTTCAGCCTCAGCAGCCCGTTCAGTGGCGATCTGGGCAAGGTCTTCCTGCCGCAGCTCAAACTGGTGGCCGGGCAGGGCAAAGCCGAGGGCCACGTCAATGTGCAGTTTGCCGATGGCGTGGTGTGGGACACGGCGCTGGACCTGAGTGCGCTCAACCCTGCGTATTGGGTGGCCGAGTTACCGGGTACGCTGGCAGGCCCGTTGCGCAGCAAGGGTTCATTTAAAAACGAGCGTCTGGAGCTGGATGCCAATCTCGACCTCAAGGGCCGTTTGCGCGGCCTGCCTGCGGTGCTGCAAGCCAAGGCCCAGGGCGCCGGTGAGGCCTGGACCGTCAGTGCGCTGGATATTCGCCTGGGCGATAATCGCATCAATGGTAGCGCCAGTTTGCAGCAGCAAATCAAGGCCCAGCTTGATCTCAATATGCCGCGTCTGGGCCAGCTGTGGCCCGAACTGCGCGGTCAGCTCAAGGGCCGTGTCGATGTAGGCGGAACCCTCAAGGCACCGCAAGGCAAAGTGGCGCTCAATGGGCAGCAACTTGCGTTTGCCGACAATCATCTGCAAAGCCTGACCCTGGATGCCAGCCTCGATCGCAACCAGCGTGGCCGCATCGACCTCAAGGGCAGCGGCATCCGCGCCGGTGACACCCAACTGGGCGTGCTCACCGCCAACGGCAGTGGCGATATCAAGCGTCAGCAGCTCAAGCTGGATTTGCAAGGACCGTTGGTGCAACTGGGCCTGGCCGTGGATGGCGGCCTGGACAAAGGCAACTGGCGCGGGCGACTGGCCAGTGGCGACGTCAAGGCCGGCGGCCAGGCCTGGGTGCTGCAAAACCCGGCACGGCTGGAGCG